>JBBJNV010000024.1 GCA_037721215.1 Gemmatimonadaceae bacterium | reverse complement strand
ATCGTACGCGACAAGCAACCCGATCTCGACGAACCGCGAACCCTCGTCGCACAACCGGTTCACGCGCTCCCGGGCTGAGAGCTTCCCCTGCGAATGCAGTTTGGCCGTCCGCTCCAAGCCGCCGCCGAGTCGAACGCGCGTCTCGAGCTCCCGGATTTCGGCGCTGAGTTCGCGCAAACGCGACGTCACTTCAGGAGCCGGGTGGCGCCGCGCCTGCGCCCTCGCGGGCGGCGAACCACTCTTTTATGTAGTCGATCAACTCGGTCGTTGGCGTGCCGGGCCCGAACAGCCTTCCCACCCCCTGCGCCTGAAGCGACTCTATGTCTTCGCGGGGAATGATGCCGCCGCCGGTGATCAGAATGTCGTCCCTTCCCTGATCGCGAACGAGCTGCACAACTCTCGGGATGAGAGTCATGTGGGCACCGCTGAGAATGGAAAGCCCGATGACATCGGCATCTTCCTGTACGGCCGCAGTCGCAATCATCTCGGGCGTCTGGTGGAGGCCGGTATAGATGACTTCCATCCCGGCGTCGCGAAGCGCGGCGGCTACAACTTTAGCGCCACGGTCGTGGCCGTCGAGGCCGGGCTTGGCAACGAGAACTCGAATTGGTCTCATACAGGGTTCAAAGCTAGCGCTCACAAAGCCGATGCGGCAACGCGCCACCCGCATCGAATTGCCCGCAAGTAACTCTCAGTCCCGCCAATGATGGATCATCGTCATTCTTTTCTTGCAATCAACATCATCTCGCTGGACCTGCGCGTGAGTGGTCGCTCGGTGAATCCGTCGTATGCCTCTTCCACGATCAGCCCCGAGGCATTGAAAAGCTCTGCAAGGCGGCTGGCCGTATAGAGCCGTATCGTGTGAACGCGCCTGCCGGTTTGTTTCCCTTCCGAATGGAGGACCGACTCGATCGTCAGCACGCCGGACAGCGGATCGAACGACCGCGAATGCGCAACGATCGTTCCGTCTTCGGTTTCCCACCAGTCCCGCGCCAGAAATCGCGCCATGACGCCGTCGCGGCTGCCACCATGCCAGATAAGCATTCCACCGGGTCGGAGCGCGCGCGCAAACTCTCTCACCACGAGCGCGTCATCCAGCGGGTTCATGAAAAAACCGAACGATGTGAACAGATTGATGACGACATCGAACCGGCCTGTCCACTTCCCAGGCAGCTTTCGCATGTCGCCTGCCGAGTATCTCAGCTGCGAACTGATTCCGCGCTTTCGTGCGATCGCGAGAAGATCCTTCGAATAATCGAGGCCATCAACAGCAAACCCGGCTTCGGCCAGCAGGTGTGCATGCCGCCCCTGACCGCAAGGCACATCGAGCACGCGCGAGCCCACCGGCAGGCCCATTAGATCGACAATCCTTGCGACCTCAGCCCTGTCCCGTCCCGGAGTGAAGATCGGCTGGTATTCAAGTAAGTACTGCGAGTCGAAATAAGACTGCCACCACTCCGCGTGTGGTGTCAGAAGAAGACGGGCTCGCGATAGGCCCCGAACACATCTTCCATCGCCGCCCTGATCTCGTACAGCGTGCAGTATGCGCGCGCGGCGTCGAGGATGTGGGGCATCATGTTTTCGCTCGATCTGGCTGCGGTGCGCAATGCGTCCAGTCTTGTCTGCACGACGGCATTGTCGCGTGTGGCCCGCACGTGGGCGAGCCGCTCGCGTTGCTCCGCTTCTGTATCACCGATTTTCAGGAGCGGGATGGTCAGTTCCGGCTCATCGGTCA
Organism: Gemmatimonadaceae bacterium; assembly: GCA_037721215.1. Classification (NCBI taxonomy): domain Bacteria; kingdom Pseudomonadati; phylum Gemmatimonadota; class Gemmatimonadia; order Gemmatimonadales; family Gemmatimonadaceae; species Gemmatimonadaceae bacterium. The sequence continues at coordinate 73,993 of JBBJNV010000024.1, read as the reverse complement.
CGAATTCATTCACGCCGACGATCACTCGGCGATGCTGCTCGATCTCCCATTGCTGCCGTGCCGCCGATTCAGCGATCTTGCGTTGCAGCCATCCCGTCTCGAGCCCTCGCACCACCCCGCCGATGTCCTCTATCTGGCGAAACAGGGATTCGGCTTCCTCTTCGAGACGAGTTGTAAGGGCTTCCATATAATACGAGCCGCCAAGCGGGTCGATGACGTTAGGTACGCCCGTCTCAAAGGCAAGAACCTGCTGCGTCCGCAGCGCCACTTGGACCGATTCTTCAGTAGGAAGCGCGAGAGTCTCGTCCATTGAATTCGTGTGAAGCGACTGCGTTCCTCCCAGCACCGCCGCCATCGCCTGATATGCGACGCGGACGACGTTGTTCATCGGTTGCTGGGCAGTGAGCGTGACACCCGCTGTCTGCGAATGGAATCGCATGACAAGCGAGCGCGGATCCCGCGCGCCGTAGCGACCCCGCAGGTGTCGCGCCCAGATGCGGCGAGCCGCACGAAGCTTGGCGATCTCCTCGAAGAAATCGTTGTGAATGTCCCAGAAAAACGAAAGCCTTGGTGCAAACGAATCCACGTCCAGACCGCGTTCGATCCCGCGTTCGACGTACGTGAATCCGTCGGCAAGCGTGAAGGCCAGCTCCTGCGCAGCAGTTGCGCCCGCTTCGCGGATATGGTACCCGGAGATTGAAATGGTATTCCACTGGGGAACGTGCTGTGCCGACCATTCGAAGCAGTCGACAATCAGGCGAAGCGCCGGCTCGATGGGATAGACCCACGCATGCTGCGCCATGTATTCCTTCAGGATATCATTCTGAATCGTGCCCCGAAGCTCCTTCGCGTCCACTCCCTGTTTTTCGGCGGCGGCGATGTAAAAACAATACAGAATCACTGCCGGACCATTGATCGTCATCGAAGTGGAAACCTTGTCCAGCGGTATTCCGTCGAACAGGACTTCCATGTCTGCGAGACTGGAAATAGCAACGCCGCACTTTCCGACCTCACCTTCGGAGCGGGGGTGATCCGAGTCGTATCCCATTAGTGTTGGAAAGTCGAACGCCACCGAGAGCCCGGTCTGGCCGTGCGCCAGCAGAAACTTGTAACGCTCGTTGGTATCCCGGGCGCTCCCGAAGCCGGCGAACTGACGCATGGTCCACAGCTTGCCGCGGTATCCTGTGGGATGAATTCCGCGAGTATATGGAAAGCCTCCCGGAACGCCCAGGTCGCGCGCGCTCAACCCCGCGATGTCGAGCGCGCTGTAAACCGCCTCAACTTCGGACTCGGAATTCGCGAACGTGATGTCCCGCTTCTGCGCAGCGCTGAACCTGCGTTTCCACTCGCCAATCTCGGCACGAAGCCGCTCGTTTTCAGCCGCTAGATCATCGGGGTCAGCGAGCTCGTCACCAGCGCTTGGTGCAGTATCGATAGACGTCACGCATTTGTCCCGGTTACGAGGTGCCCGTACGCCGCAAGCAGATCGTCGGCAACGGCATATGGTGTAACAGAACCAGCCTCGAGCTCATCCACTCTTCCCTTGAGCCAACCCCTGGCTCCCGGTGTATCCCAGAGCCGTCGCCGCATTCGGCGGTCGGCCACTTCAATGACTCTTTCAGATAGCCGCTCGCGCCGTCGCTCCCGCAGCGCGCCGGTATTCTCAAGATAACGGAAGTGCCGGTCGAGAGACTCTACGATGGCCGTGATCCCTTCTCCTTTGGCGGCTATTGAACTGAGCACTGGAGGAGTCCAGCGCGCATTGTCCGTGGCTTCCGTGGCCCTCAGTGGTGTGCGCTCCAACCGCTTCAGATCGACTCCGTGATGCGCCGGTACCTTTGGGTGCGCGGCGCCTTTCCTCAGCCCCAGCATCAGCTCGACGTCGTTGCGCAGCCTGTCTGCACCGGGGCGGTCAGCCTTGTTGACGACGAAGATGTCCGCAATCTCCATCACGCCCGCCTTGAGGGTCTGTATTGAATCGCCGGATTCAGGAACCAGCACCACCACTGTCGTGTCTGCTGTCCGCGCCACGTCAAGCTCCGACTGCCCGACTCCGACAGTTTCGATGATGATCCGATCGAATCCAAACCCGTCGAGCAGGTCCGAAATCTCGCGTGTCGACGCCGCCAGACCGCCAAGCGAGCCCCGGGTCGCCATCGATCGGATGAACACTCCGGGGTCGAGCGCCACGCGTTCCATCCTCACCCGGTCGCCGAGCAGTGCACCACCGGTGAATGGCGACGTTGGATCGACGCAAACGATTCCAACGGTGAGGCCGCCGATTCTGAACTGTTCCGCGAGCAATGTCGTGATTGTGCTCTTACCCGCACCTGGCGGGCCGGTGATGCCGATGCGGCGTGCATTTCCGAGCTTTGAATGCAGCGCGCCCAGTATTTCATCAACGCCGGGTCGCTGGTTCTCGACGATGCTTACCGCTCGAGCAAGGGCTGGAATTTTTCCGGCGGCAAACTCGCCAAGCAGTAGTTCAGCGGAGGCGTTCAAGGATTCGCTCCTGCCTGCGCCACATTGGAGATGTGGTGCGTGATTCGCCCTCGGGGTGCTCGAGTCCAGCGACATGGAGAGCGCCATGCACTACCAATCGGGACAGCTCGTCGCGCAAACCGATCCCAAGCCGTTTCGCATTCCGCCGCGCAACGTCGACGCAAATATAGATGTCACCAACCGCGGGCAAGCTTGACTGCTCGCGTCCCATGCCAAACGAGATCACGTCGGTGGGCCCGCGATGGCCAAGGTAGTCGTGATTCATTCGCCGCATGATCGTCGTACCGACGAACGCGACGGATACCATTGCGTCTGCTATGCGTTCCGCTCTGAGTGTCGTCTCGACGAGGGCTCTAACGCGGCCCGGCGCTAACGGCAGACGCCTGACGCTGGACGACACGTCGACAACGATGCCAGAACCGGTCATGGTCCGCTCAGTTGCCGGCGTCGTCAGCGTATGCCTTGATGATTTCCCGCACGAGGCGATGTCTAACGACATCCGAGTCGTTCAGATATTGGAAACCGATTCCGTCGATACCCGGAAGAATTCGTTCGATCTGGACGAGACCGGAGTCCTCGCGGCGCGGCAAATCTATCTGCGTCTTGTCGCCAGTGATCACCGTCTGCGAATTAACGCCGAGCCGCGTGAGAAACATTTTCATCTGGGCGTTGGTCGCGTTCTGCGCTTCATCGAGAATCACGAAAGCGTCGGCGAGTGTGCGTCCGCGCATGTAGGCCAGCGGGGCGATCTCGATGGTACGCGTTTCCAGCGCCTTTTGAACGCGCTCAGGTGGCATCATGTCTTCCAGCGCATCGTAGAGGGGCCGCAGATACGGATCGACTTTGGCCTGCAAGTCGCCAGGCAGGAAACCGAGGCTTTCGCCGGCCTCGACTGCAGGACGCGCAAGCACGATTCGCTTTACTCTCTTTCGTGCCAGTGCATCGACTGCAGCAGCCACTGCCAGATACGTCTTGCCTGTACCCGCAGGACCGATTCCAACGACGATATCGTTCTCCGAGATGAGCTTCAGGTATTCACTCTGACCGTTCGTTTTTGGCTGAATGACCTTGCGGATACCGGGCAGGACGATTCGCTGGAGAGCGTCGCCGCCGCCCCCGTCGCGCGGCGTCTCGATGCTGATGCGGAGAACGTCATCGGCAGTTAGCGGCATCTGCTGTCTGGCTGTCTCGATCATCCTGCGGGCGATCGGCGTCGCGCGGTTAATCACCTCCTGCGAACCGGACATGGTCAGCGAGTCGCCGCGCAGCGCAATCCTGGCGCCGCTCTGCTTCGATAGCTCGATCAGATTTTCGTCGTTCACTCCGGCGAGCGTCAGCATGTCGGCGCCCTCGGTCGACATTCGCTCGACAAGTTGTTCTTCAGTCGCGTTCGGCAGAGCTCATCTCCAGATGAAGCGCTTTGAGGTCGTCCGGATTCACCGGAGTGGGCGCGCCTTCGAAAAGTGCGCGCGCGGCAGTGGTCTTGGGAAATGCAATCACGTCGCGCAGCGACGGCGCGCTGGCAAGCATCATCGTGATCCGGTCGAATCCCAGCGCGATACCGCCGTGTGGCGGGGCACCGGCGCCCAGGGCTTCGATGAGGAACCCGAATCTCTCTTCGGCTTCAGCATCTGAAACTCCGAGCAGCGAGAGTATTCGACGCTGGGTGTCAGGGTCGTGAATGCGCATGCTTCCGCCGCCAAGCTCGGTGCCATTCATCACGATGTCGTACGCCAGGGCTCTTACCCTTTCGGGCGCGGATTCCAGCAGGTGGATATCGCCGGGATGCGGCGCCGTGAAGGGGTGGTGCACCGACGTGAGGCCGCCCCTGGTTGCATCGGCGCCAAACAGCGGAAAGTCCGTGACCCAGACCATTTCGACTGCAGCGTCAGCCGCAAGATTCAGCCGTCGGGCAATGTCCTGACGCACCCTGTCCAGCGCGGGACTTGTCTTATCGTCTGCTCCAGCCACGAGCAGGCACAGGTCGTCGTCTTCAAGATTGAGTCGTTCGGCTGCAGCCGTGTCGACATATTTCGCCACTGGCCCCTCCAGCACCCCCCCCACCCGCTTGAGGCGAAGAAGCCCCGTGGCACCGGCCGACCGCGCGATGGACTCGAGTTCATCCACCTGCTTGCGCGACATCGTCGCGCCCCCGGGGACGCGGATCCCGCGCACCCTGCCGCCCTCATCGAGCGCAGCACGCGTGATTGCGAAGTCAGCGTTGCGGAACGAATCCGTAGCGTCGAAGAGCCGCAACCCATACCGCAGATCGGGGCGGTCGCAACCATAGCTTTCCATCGCTTCTGCGTGCGAGATGCGCTGGAACGGGGTCTGGACTGTGAGGCCAGCGTCGGCGAACAGCGTTACCAGCAGAGTCTCGGTGAGCGACTGAATATCCTCGGGCGTCACAAACGAAGCCTCGATGTCAATCTGCGTAAACTCGGGTTGCCGATCCGCTCGCAGATCTTCGTCGCGAAAGCATCGTGCAATCTGAAAATATCGGTCGAAGCCGGACACCATCAACAGCTGTTTGTACAGCTGAGGTGACTGCGGCAATGCGTAAAATTCCCCCTGGTGCACGCGGCTTGGCACCAGGTAATCCCGCGCTCCCTCAGGAGTGGGCTTAGTCAGAATGGGCGTCTCGATCTCGAGGTACCCATGTTCATCCAGATAACGCCTGGTCGACTGCAGCAGGCGGTGCCGCAGAATGATGTTATGCTGAAGCTCGAAGCGCCGGAGATCCAGATGCCGGTGGCGCAGCCGAAGCTCTTCGGCGGCGAGCTTCTCGCCTTTGCCCCTCGCAACGGGTATTGCCGGCGTGCGGGCTGGACCGAGAATCTCGAGACTGCTGGCCCGGACTTCGATCGCGCCGCTTGCAATGTCGGCATTTCGCATCTCGGCAGGGCGCGCTGCGACTTCGCCCGTCACGCGGATGACAGTTTCGCTGCCCAGGCTCGTCGCGGCAGCGATTACCTCAGGCGGTGTCCACTGGGGATCGAACGAAACCTGGAGCAGACCCGCGCGATCTCTGAGATCGACGAAGACAATCCCGCCGAGGTTTCGCGATCGGTGAACCCAGCCAGCGACCGAGACCGCAGTTCCCGCATTTTCGGCGCGCAGCGACCCGGCCCTGTGAGAGCGGAGGGCGGTGGTAAAGACGCTTTCGTCGATCAATAATTGAGCGGATGAAGATGAGGTCTCAACTGGTTAAACTTAAGGGTGGCATACATTTGGTGGAAGGAGTGGCGGTGACGGACGACGTAGCGGTGCCCAACTCGACGGAGCGCATAAACCTGCTGGATATGCTGCCGCAGGAAGCAGATGCTGCGCTGCGCGCGTTTGCATTGACCGTCGGAGAGCGACCATTCCGTGCGACACAGGTGATGCGACATCTCTGGAAATCGCCGGTGAATGCATTCGGGGACATGGCCGGCCTGCCCAGGGAATTCAGCGATGCCCTCTCGGAAGCGTTCGAGATACCCCGCCTCTCGCTTTCAGCGAGGCAACAATCGGCGGATGGAACGGAAAAATTCCTGTTCAGGCTTGCAGATGGAGAACACATCGAGACCGTCTCGATCCCCGAGGGGTCACGACTGACCCTTTGCATCTCGTCTCAGGCCGGCTGCGCATTGCAGTGCTCATTCTGTGCGACGGGAGCGATGGGGTTTTCGCGCAACCTGCGGATCTTCGAAATTGCGGGGCAGGCGCGGGAGGCGGCGATGCTGCTGGGCCGTCAGCCGACCAATATCGTTTTCATGGGCATGGGTGAGCCACTGATGAACTGGGCGCCGGTGGGCGCGACCCTCACGATTCTCAACGACGAGTCGGGGTTTGGCATCGGCGCGCGGCACATCACGGTTTCTACGGTCGGGATACTCCCCGGTATCGTCGCACTTGGTGACCGTCGGGAGCAGTTCCGGCTGGCTATCTCGATCCACGCTCCCACAGACGCCCTCAGGCGCTCGATGATGCCGATCAATACGAGGTATCCGCTGGCGGAGGTCGTCGAGGCGGCGAAAGCGTTCGACAGACGGGTGACGTTCGAGTATGTAATGCTGCAGAATGTCAACGATCAACCCGAACACGCGATCCAGCTTGCCACGCTCGCGAGAGAATGCAGGGCATTCGTCAATCTGATACCGCTTCATCCCGGAGGAGCGGGCAATTTTACTCCCACCGCTCCTCAGGCCATCGCCGCATTTGCACGAGGCATCCGGGCCGGCGGAGTTGAGGTTGCCATCAGGAAAAGCCGCGGCAAGGACATCGCCGCTGCCTGCGGCCAGCTAAGGGTAGAACGGCAGCGGCGGCGGGCGCCAGTCAGCGCCGACGAGCACGGTAACATCCAGATAGCGTAGACTGTCGGGCCGGGATTCCACACGTGCGCCGAACGCACCGCCTACGAGCTGGGCCCATGCGGGGTGATTCGACCGGTCAATCACAAGCGTCTGGGAGCGTTGTTCGCGCGCAGTTCCAACCGCGACCACGTCAAAGCCGCGGTCGCGCAGAAAGAGCGTGGCGCGGCGGGCCAGACCTCGCGTCCGCGTAGCGTTGAGCACTTCCACTTTGATGCGGATATTCGGCGGCACGAGCCGCCCGGCGACGACCTCAGCAGCGGCAGGCTTTCCAAATACATGGGAGCCCTTATAAAAACGGGCACCGTACCACCCGGCGGTCGCGACAACGATGGCCAGGACGATCCACCGCCCCGGCTTCACCTCAGACTATTCCAGAGAGCGACCGTTTCCGGAAAAATGTGATTGCCTTCGCGAACCGACCAGTCGAGCCGGAATCGTACGACCTGGCGAAACACCGAATCGAAGGAATGAGGCACCTGGGCAGCAAGAAAATGCCTGTCTTCCCGCGAGAATTTCCGGCCTGGCTCCAGGTAATCGGCCATGTAAAGCGCCTTGCCGGTTCTGCCCCAGTTGGCGGAGCCGACGGTGTGGTAGCGCACCGCATCGAGCACTGTCGCGCGGCGTTCACCGTCTGCCTCGAGCAATGTGGCGGCGGCCGGGCCATGCAGCAAAGCCGCAGGCGTCGTTTTGTCGCCGGTGATCTCGCGCAGCCGGGCATCGCTTGCATCCCGAAGCGCATCGTGCCATGCGCCCGCATCTATCCAGGCGTTGGCCTCGCTGGCGTCAAGCCGCATGGCCGACGCCCAGGCCCGCAGGAGCGAAGTCACGCGCTCTATGTGAGCGAGCCGCTTTGACCCGATCGTCGCCCAGAGCGGAAGCCCGTTGGCGTCAGTTTCCATCTGTCTGGTCGAGGATCACATTGTCAATAAGCCGCGTTTCGCCCACCCGCGCTGCGGTAATCGCAGCCCAGACTCCGGCGGGTTCCCGTGACTCTCCGCCGGTAGCGGGCTCGAACGTCTGCCGGTCGACGACAGCGAAATAATTCATCTGCACCTCGCGCTCCAGGCGGAATACATCCATCCCTGCCGCTTCGAGTGCGCGGGGATCTGTTTCCCCATTGCGGTACGCCAACCGCGCAGCATTCAGCGCCCGTCTGAGAACGAGCGCACGCGTTTTTTCCGCCGTCGTCAGGAAGCGATTACGGCTCGACATCGCAAGCCCGGCTTCGTCCCTCACCGTGGGCGCGACGATCACTGATAACGTCATGCTGAGATCGCGAACCATCGTGCCGACGAGTGCAACCTGCTGGAGGTCCTTCTGCCCGAATACGGCAAAGTGTGGGTTCACCATGTTGAATAATTTTGCCACTACCGTCAGCATGCCATCGAAGTGTCCCGGGCGTATCTCGCCTTCCCATCTCGCGGCAGCCCGGCCAGCGGAGATTGTTACTGTGGGTTGCACTGGGTACATCTCACTGACGGTCGGCGTGAATAGCACGTCTGTACCGCAGGCGCGCGCCAGATTCTCATCATCCTCGATAGGCCGCGGGTAGCGAGTGTAATCCTCGCTGGGGCCGAACTGAAGAGGGTTGACGAAGATGCTCGTCACGACCATGTCGGACGAGCTGCGGGCGCGATCGATCAGGCTTGCGTGGCCGGCGTGAAGCGCGCCCATTGTCGGCACAAATCCAATTGTCCTGCGATTCCTGCGGACATCCGCCAGCGAGTCGCGCAAAGCTTCCACCGTCGAAACGCGAACCATATCAGTTGCTATGGTCGGCACTCGGATACTGACCAGCCCTCACTTCATCAGCATAGTTGCCGACAGCGCTCCGAACGACACTGCCAAGTTCCGCGTAGCGTTTGAGAAAACGCGGCGAAAAACTCTCGTTGAGCCCCAGCAGATCTGGTAACACGAGCACCTGCCCATCACAGGATGGACCAGCTCCGATGCCAATTGTCGGAATAGATACGGATTCGGTCACACGAGCGGCCAACGCGCCTGGTACCAGTTCGAGAACGATCGAGAATGCGCCTGCCTCTTCAATCGCCCTGGCCTGCTCCACCATCCTGTCGGCGTCCGATGCTTCCCTTCCCTGTACACGCATCCCCATCATCCGTATGGACTGAGGCGTAAATCCCAGATGAGCCATTACCGGAATCCCGATTCGCGTCAGCGCGGCAATCGTCGCGACTATCTCTGCGCTGCCGCCTTCGAGCTTAACCGCATCGGCGCCGGTCTCCTGCATCACCCGCCCGCAGTTCAGGATCGCGCTTTCCTGACTTGCCTGATACGTGAGAAACGGCATGTCGACGACGAGTAATGCACGCTGTACACCGCGCCTGACGGCGGAGCCATGGTAGATCATGTTGTCGAGCGTCACGGGCAGCGTCGTTTCGAACCCTGCCACCACGTTACCCACTGAATCGCCAACCAGCACGACGTCGACTCCCGAGGAGTCGACGAGGCGGGCGAACAACACGTCGTACGCAGTGACGACGACAATCCTGCGTCCCTCCGGCTTCATCTTCGCGATCTCTCTGATCGTCACTTTCCTGCCGGGAGTGCCTCCTTCAGCCATCGACGTTACCCATCCAGCGCCGCACGAAGCGAGCGCGTGAGCACCAGCGCGCTCTCGACGCCCTCGGTTGTCGCGCGAACCAGTGCACTGCCTACAACCACACCGTCGGCGATCCGGCCAATCGCGCGAGCATGTTCTGGACGGGATACACCGAAGCCGACGCAGATCGGCAATTCCGTGGCGGCCCGCAGTCGCGCTGCCGTGCCAGGCAGATCGGCAGCGATTTCATTCTGCATGCCGGTAACTCCAAGACGGCTGATCAGATAAACAAAGCCGCTTCCGTTGCGGGCAATCTCTGACATCCGGCCGGCGGGCGTCGTTGGCGCAACCAGCCGAATGAAGGCGAGCCCACTTTCCCCCAGCCAGTCTTCTCTTTCCCTGTCAGCGCCCAGTGGCAGATCCGTCACCAGCACCCCGTCGATTCCGGCGTCGGCGGCTCGAGACAGCACATCCTTTCCTGCCGCAAGAAGCGGATTGAGATAGCTGAAGAGAACGGTCGGAATCGCGACGTTTGCCCGCGCAACGAGGTCCAATACACGGTCGAGGTTCATGCCGGCCGCCAGAGCATGCTGCGAACTCTGCTGAATTACCGGCCCGTCGGCAATCGGATCCGAAAACGGAACGCCAATCTCGATGACGTCGGCTCCTGCTTCCTCCAATTCCTGCAACAGCTCCAGCGACTGGGCGATGTCGGGGTAGCCGGCAGTGACGTAGCAGACAAGTGCCTTCCCGCCGCTCTCCCGGAGGTCGGCGAAGCGCTGATCGATTTTACTGGATGAAGTAATCGCCAACGTTGATGCCATAGCGTTCCGGGTCAGCAGTCTTGATGATCGTGCGGGGATAGTCGCCGTTGCCATCCTGCTGCGCAAGGTCGATCGAGACTGCGGGCCGAAGGATATTTCCGAGCGCGTCGCTGACCAGCCGGACGATTGGACGCGATAGTGCGCCCTGATTCGGATTAGCCGAATGGACGACGGCAAGCTCGAACGTGCCCAGCACGACGAGCGTTCCCACCCGATAGATGCCAAGCAGATTGATGAAGGCCTTCACGACTACGGGATCCATGCCGCGTTTCGGATTGTCGCGCATCTCCTGCAGCACCGCCGAGGGCGGATAGGGAATGGTCTGGTATACCCGTCGCGAAGTTGCGGCGTCGTAACCGTCGGCGACCGCAACGATCTTGCTGGTCATGCTCATCGACCGGGGCCGAACAGGCTTGGGGTATCCGCTCATGTCGCCGCGCATGTGATGCTCGTAGGCAACTGTCATCGCTCTGTACGAAACATCGTCATACCGTCCGCGAAGCTGGAAAAGCACGAGAACTCCAAGCCAGGGATGGGAAGCAATATGTCTCCACTCATCTACCGACAGCTCGGCCGATTTATGCAGGAATCCCAGGGGAACACGTGACTTGCCGATGTCGTGCATCAGGGCCGATAACCCGAGATCGAAGAGCTGGATTTTCGTCATGCCCAGCCGCCTCCCGAGGGCGACGGAAAAAATGCAGACGTTGACGCTGTGCGTGAACGTATACTCATTGTAGTCGCGGATGGCCGTGAGGCCAATGAGCGACGTCTCTTCGTTGAGAATCTGATCGACGATGCCCTGCACCACCCGCTTGATCTTCTTGATGCTCGGCGTTCGTCCCATGCGAACGGAGTTGATGACGTCTTTCGTGGCCGCTACCGACTGCGTGTAGGTACGGGTGGCCGCCTGACGTAACTCCTCTGCTGATTCGAGGTGGGACTCGTGCTCCACAGGCCCCGCGATCTCGAGGTCGTTGACACCGGCCGAGTGCAAATGAGCCAGGATCTCGTCGAGCCTCTCCTGCGATTCCTCGGTCGTTCCCGCGTGGATGAGCGAAAGGAGCACCAGCCAGCTCCGAGGCGTCGCATCGACGAGGACGCGGAGTGTACCGATCCCCGATTCACGGCACAGCCGCAACAGATATCCAAAACTTGCGTAATTGGTCAGATCGAGGCGCAACCGGGTTGAGTTGATGAAGATGAACTCGCCCGAGACGCGGAATTCGAGTTCACGCTCGCGCAGCGCAATTTCCTGCGCAATGCCGGCAAGCTCGGCGAGAGTTTTCTGCACCGCCGTGTGCTCTACCGGATAGAGCTTGATTGCCCGGAGGGTTCCATAAAGCGACACGATGAAATCGCGGCCACGCTTTCGGATATAAGCTGCACTTGCTGCGTCGCTCGCGAGTCCCGGACGCGGCCGTTCGGCAGGTTGTTCAGCCACGGAGCGCCCTGCTGACGGCGTTGCGAACCAGCACATCGCGATCGGCTAGCGCGCCCTGGAGAGCGCTCATCGCCCGGTCAGTTCCGACCTTGCCGAGAGCCATCGCTGCACACGCCCGCATCTCGCCGTCTTCGCGCCGGCCAAGCAGCTTCCTGGAGTTTAGAATGTCGTTCAGCAGCGCTACGCCGGAGTCGCCGCAGAGCGCGCCGTAGCTTTCGAAAAACGCCATTTTTTCTGCGAGTGTTCCATCCTTGAGAGCGCGGTTTTTTATATGCGCCTCGATGCCGGAAACCGCGCCGTGATGCTTTCGAATACCAAGCAGTCTCACCGCCGAGATGCGGATTTCCCGATCGTCGTCCTGAAGCGACCGCTGCGCTGGTTTTCAGCGACCCGGCGCGACGGATTGCCTCTAAGGCGACAACGTCGTCATCGGAAGAAATCAATCGGACCAGCTCGGCTGTATGTGATGCCGCCAGGCGGGAACTCGCATTCTCCAGCAATGCGCGTAGTTCTGCATTGCGGCTGCGTCCAATCCACGAAAGGACAGTCGACAACGCAACGGGTTTCAGCTGCGCAAAAAGTTCGTTCAGGTCATTCTGAGGAGGCCGCAGCGGGGTCTCCTCGAGTGCGTGCAGCAACTGTTCGAGCGCTTCTTTCTCGCTCAGCCTGTCCGACAGCTGTACAAAGCGCTGGCGCTGCGCGTCCAGAATCTCGTGAGCCCGCCCCCCGGTCACCACAGCTTCGCGAATGAGGTATGCAGCGCTTCTGAACTGTGCCAGCGAGAGCAGCAGGAGGAAGAATCCGTCAAGGATTCCTGCGATCTCCTCGCGTACCGTGGGATCGGCTTCCTGCTCGTAGGTATCCAGCAGCGACGCGATAACGTTCGTTCGCAGATCCGACGAAAAATCGCGCCGGATCTCGCCCTGGAGACAGTCGATTTCTCTATCGTCGAGGAAATAAAGCGTCGAATCGTACTCATCCATACGGGCGATGGATGAAGATGCCAGCACCTGCGCTTCCTGCTCTATCTCGCGAGGCGAGACGACCTTTTCGAACTGCTCCCCGCGTGTGCTCTCGAGAGGAGCGCCGCCCTCCATGGCCAGATCCACGTACCTGTACTGCAGGCAAGTGAAATGCTGCTCCCACAGCAGGGTGAGAATGTCGTCATCGTCGGCCGACGCAAGCCTTGCGCGCTGGATCAGCGTCAGCAGCCGGAGCATTTCCTCCGCCTCGAACTCCCGGCGAAACAAAAGCTCGCGCACACCATCCTTGAAGAAGAGCCACGGGAGGCTGTCTGAAGTCCTTCCCTGTTCCTCGAGAACGATCTGCCCGAGCCAGACAAACCCGGTCTCTGTAACCTGGAGCGTGAGTTGTTCTGTCTCATCCCAGAGCGAGCAGAATGCAGCCCGGCACGCTTCGATCGCCCGCGAATGCATCGGATGTTGGTCAAGTACAACTGATGCGCTCGGACCGCCTTGCAGAAAACACGCAACAGGTCGACTACGAGTGCCGCATCGAAGGGCGTCTCGGCTTCCTCCTCCCCGATTTCCCGCGCGGCCAGTCCGGTCACCCGCCCAGCATCCCGAGCTCAGTGACTTGTGCCATATCCTTGTCACCGCGTCCGCTCACACAAATCAGAATTGCATCGCTGGCGTTCCATCTGGCACTGTTGTCCGCCACCCATGCAATGGCATGGGATGTTTCGAGGGCGGGAATAATACCTTCGAGACGACTGAGCATTGAAAACCCGCGCAAAGCGTCTGCATCGGTCGCGGCGACATATTCGGCTCGTCCTGAGTCGCGAAGGTAGGCGTGTTCGGGACCCACTCCCGGATAGTCGAGTCCGGCAGAAATCGAATGCGCCGGTTGTACCTGGCCATCTTCGTCCTGCAGCAGGTAGCTCAGCGCACCGTGCAGGACTCCTGGCCTGCCCTTCAGAAGAGACGCCGAATGTTCGCCCGATTCAAGACCGCGCCCGGCGGCTTCGACGCCGATCAGACGAACCGCGGTGTCGAGCTCGAATGGATGAAAGATTCCCATGGCGTTCGACCCGCCGCCGACGCATGCAACGACTGCCGTTGGCAGGCGGCCGGCGGTCTCGAGCATTTGTTGCCGGGCCTCGCGGCCAATCACCGACTGGAATTCCCTCACCATCAGCGGATAAGGCGCAGGGCCGACGACGGACCCGATGATGTAGTAGCTGTGCTCAACGTTGGTGACCCAGTCGCGAATCGCCTCGCTGGTCGCGTCTTTCAACGTTCTCGTTCCCGATGTAACGGGCACGACCTTCGCTCCCATCAGCTCCATTCGGTAGACATTGAGCGATTGGCGGCGAATATCCTCTTCGCCCATGTAGACCGTGCAGTCGAGGCCGAATCGCGCGCAGACGGTGGCGGTCGCGACTCCGTGCTGGCCCGCGCCGGTTTCCGCGATGATGCGCTTTTTCCCCATGCGCATGGCGAGGAGTGCCTGTCCGACGGTGTTGTTGATCTTGTGTGCGCCGGTGTGATTGAGGTCTTCGCGCTTGAGATAGACGCTGGCGCCCACGCGTTCCGACAGCCTCGGTGCGGTACTCAGCGGAGACGGCCTGCCCACGTAGCTGGAAAGCATTTCGTCGACCTCCCTGACAAACGCGGGATCGCTCATCGCTCCGGCAAATGCCCTTTCCAGCTCGTCGAGTGCCGGTATGAGCGTTTCCGGGACGTAGCGTCCGCCAAAGGCGCCAAAGCGATCGTTCTGCAGGGATGCTGTCATGTAGTCAGTGGTTGCTGCGCGGGTGCACGGTCGCGCCTCCAATATCAGGACGCGGAACGCACCGCTTGCGCAAACGTTCGCATGAGATTGTGGTCCTTGATGCCCGGGGCGGCCTCAACTCCAGAAGATACATCGACGACGGCGGGCGATAGCGCTCGGATTGCGTTTACCACATTCAACGGCGTGAGACCGCCCGCGACGATCACCGGTTTTATTGCCGAAAGCGCGTGCGTGTCATTGGCAAGGGCAATCCAATCGAACGCCACTCCGCTACCGCCGCTCAGTCCCGCGACGCTCGTGTCGAGCAGCACAGCATCGGTTTCCGTCGCAATTTCCAGAACATGCCGGCTCAATGAGCGGCTCGCCGGATCGATGCCCGCGACAAGCCATATGGCGCCGCTGAACAGCGCCCGCAGCTCACGGATCGCCGCGGTATCGAAAGCGCCATGAAGCTGAACCGCGTCGAGGCCCGCCTCAGCGGCCGTGGAGACGATGCCAGCTAAAGGTGCGTCGCGAAATACACCTACTTTCCGGACACTGTCTGGCAGAGCGCTGAAGACGCTCTTCGCCTGCTGCGTGCTCACCCGGCGACGGCTGCCGGGCGCGAAGATCACTCCTGCGTGAGAGGCTCCGAGTTTCCCAGCCAGCCGCGCATCCTCGGGGCGCATGAGGCCGCAAAATTTGACCGACGTCATCGGCCGGTCACCGGTCGGTCAGCTTGAACGACGGCGGCGCGGAATGGCCGCCAGGGCCCGGACCGCCTTTGTCGGATCAGCAGACGAAGAAACAATCGATCCAACCAGAACGGCGTCGGCCCCTGCATCGGCGGCACGCTCGACCTCGCCAGCACTCAAATAACCGCTCTCGGCGACGGCAATCAGGTGGTGCGGGATGAGCGGCAGCACACGGAGCACCGTCGAAGAGTCAATCTCCAGCGTTTCGAGATTCCGGTTATTGACGCCGATAATCGTCGCTTCGGCGCGGAGAGCCCGCTCGAGTTCGCGCTCATCGCGGATTTCGAAAAGAATCTCCAGTCCGAGGTCGCGCGCTGTGCGGGCCATCTCCAGAAGCCGCTCGGGTGCCAGGGCTCTGACAATCAGCAGAGCAGCGGATGCCCCAAGTGATGTCGCTTCGATAAGCTGAATCTCTTCGACGTGGAAATCCTTTCGAATAACGGGTAGCCGGCTGGCCGCCACCACGTCGATCAGGTCTGCATTACTTCCGCCAAAACGGGCGGGCTCTGTGAGAACAGATATCGCAGCGGCTCCCCCGTCCGCATATGCCACTGACTGCGGGCCAGCACAGATGCTGGAGTTGATGGCCCCCTTCGACGGGGATGCCCGTTTTACCTCGGCGATCACGGCGACAAAAGCACTGCTCAGGGCGGGTGCCAGCCTGAGTACCGGCCTGCGCGCGGCTGCCGCGCGTTCCAGCTCGCGTGTTCGCACCTTTAACGCAGCGGCGCGCCCCCGGGCCGCTTCGGTCAGCTCGCCGAGTGTACCGACAGGCCTCTGCCATGCCGAAAAGTCTTGCGTTTCGGTACTTGTTCGGATAATCTTACTTCGGCTGATGTTCGGTCATGCGAATGCGCATTGTACGACCCCTCACTCCTGGAAAGATATGTCGCTCACGAAGCGCCAGCGCGAGATTCTGAGCTTTCTCACCGAGTACTCTGGAGACCGCGGATACGCGCCGAGTTTCGAGGAGATCGCGGGCCGGTTCGGCTACAGCTCGCTTGCCACGGTGCATGAGCACCTGAGCAATCTTCAGCGCAAAGGCTACATCAAGCGCGAATACAACGAAAGTCGGGCGATTGAGGTTCTGCCATCAGACATCTATCCGCGGGCGCTCCAGCTGCCGCTGGTCGGAACTGTAGCTGCTGGTATGCCTATCGAGGCGATTCAGAGTCAGGAGATGATCGACATTCCAGACAGCCTCGTGCGTGGCGGTGGCAGTCATTATGTGCTGCGGGTCCGAGGTAATTCCATGATCGACGAGCAGATCCGCGACGGTGATTTTGTAATTGTCAACGAGCGACAGAGCGCGGACAACGGCGAGATGGTAATTGCCCTTGTGGATGGCAACTCCGCGACGGTGAAAAAGCTCTACCGTGAGAAAGACGGCAGGATCCGGCTCCAGCCGGCAAATGAAGCGATGGCTCCCATCTACGTACACGAGAACGACATCTCCATTCAGGGCATCGTCGTAGGAGTGGTGCGTCGCTGTTAAAGGTGGGAACTGGGGCTTGCACGCCTGAGCTTCTCGAGGGCTTGGAGGCCGAGTCCGCCTGACAAGGCATCGCGAGCAACTTTGATTCCGGCTGCGTAGCTGTCGACACGGCCGCTGACGTATACCGCGGCCGCCGCGTTCAGTATCGTCGCGGCTCGCGCCCCCTCGCTTCCGCTGCCGCCCAGTACGTCCAGAATTATTTGTGCATTAGCGCGAGGGTCACCACCGGCGAGTTCCTTTGCGTCGGTCACTGCGAGCCCGTAGTCCGATGGATCGATGGTCCATTCGGTGGTGGCGCCATCGCGAATCTCGACGACCTGGGTAAGGCCAAGCGGTGAAACCTCATCAATTCCTGGCTCGCCGTGAACGACGAGCGCATGAATCGCGTCCAGGTCGGCCAGGGCTCCGGCCATCGTCGCGACGCGGTTTGCATCTGCGACACCTACAACCTGCCTTCGCGCGCCTGCCGGATTGGCGAGGGGGCCGACGATGTTCATGACAGTGGGTATCGCGAGCTCGCGCCGTACTGCACCCACATGCTTCATGGCTGGATGCATTAACGGGGCGTACATAAAAACGATTCCCGCGTCTTTCAGAGCGGCGGCCATTGACGCGAGTGGGGCATCGATCATCACGCCGAGTGCTTCGAGAACATCCGCACTGCCGCATCGAGACGAAAACGAACGGTTGCCGTGTTTGGCGATGCGAACGCCGGCACCCGCAGCGAGCAGCGCCGCGGCGGTAGAAATGTTGAACGTCGGTACAACGCCCCCGCCAGTGCCACAGGTATCGACCAGGCTGTCGGGGTCTATTGCCGGCAACCGTACCATCACCTTCCTCAGCGCTCTGACTACCCCGGTAATTATCGCCGCATTCTCCCCGCGTACGCGCAACCCCATGAGCATCGCAGCGATCTGCAGCGCGCTGGCCTCTCCGCGCATGATCACGCCGAACGCCTCGGCCGCATCGTCACGGGTCAGCTGCTGATGATGAGCGAGCTTTACGATTGCCGCGTGAAGCGGCGTGAAACCCTGAATCGACGTCACGGGGGGCGAGCTAGGCGCGTCGAGCGAGGATGGTTCTGATCTTCTTCAGTACGGCAGCCGCATCTGCCCCGCCGTTGTCCTCGTTCAAGGCGCGCTGCACGTCATAAATCAAGTCGGCGTCGATGCGCGACTGCTGACTTTGAGAACGAAGATCCGCATGGGCCTTTTGCAGTTTTTCCACGGCAAGCGAGACCTGATCTTCGACTGCGGCGAGTGTTTCAGCCCGCCTCTGTGCCTCCGCGAACGACGCTCTGGCGGCGTTCTCGAGCTCCGCGATGCGTGTTGCATCCCGCGCGGCTGGGAGGACGGTGTTCGCCCGCAATTCGGTCACCTCCGCCTTCAGGTCCCGCACCGCCCGGTTGTACTCGGCGTGGATGTTCCGGGTCAGCTCCTCCAGAACGCGTACGGCCTCAAATCGCGCGTCGTGTTCGGCAATCCGTTCGAACGCGAGGGCAAAAAGGTCAAGCGCCGGGGAGATCCGCTCGACTACGCGGGGGCCGAACCGGCGCTTCGCTTCATGCATTGCGACAAATCCGGCCAGCTCGCCGTCGAGTGTCAGGCCGCGGACCGTGAGAATTCCCCCAGGCTGCGCGGCCGTCACACCAAGAAGCTTCATGTAGTCGTCGGACTCGGCGCCAAAATCGGCGAGAGTCGTGCCGAAGTTCAGTGCCCGCCGGATGGGTGCAGGCAGGTGATCGATCGCGACGTTCATCGGAGTTCGAGCTACACCGCCGGCATTGGGCACCAGCTTTTCCGTAATCAGCTGACGTCTCGAGTCGCACATGAAAAGCGCCAGCTGCGCGGAGCGATCGATATCCCACGCTTCGGCTTGCAGGAGCGTGAAGGCAGCGTCGGCGTCACGGGCCCCGGAAAGTACTGTGGCGAGCGTAGCTAGTGTGCGTGGTGCCATCGAGTCAGTAAGGAGGAGCGGATGTCAGCGTGCTGAGTCTGCTGTTTCACGATTGGATTGTCAACGCCCCACGACGGCGGTGTCCCCACGACGGCTGCAACGACTGGAATTCTTCAGGGGCGCAGCCAGAGAGGGCCGGCTGAGGCAAGTTTGCCGCTGGGGAATTGGAGCGATAGCTTGCGAAATGCCGTCACGAAGCGTCCAACTCGTTCTGCAGTACGACGGCGCGCGCTTCGCGGGATGGCAGCGTCAGCGGAATGTGAGGACGGTTCAGGGAGCTCTGGAGGACTGTCTTTCCCGACTTTGCGAGGAGCACATTGCCGTCACCGGGGCCGGTCGCACCGACGCCGGGGTGCACGCGCTGGGACAGTCGGCTGGAGTCAGGGTGAGAGATACATGGGACCCCATGGAACTGCGACGGGCGCTGAATTCGATCTTGCCCGATGATCTGTGGGTCGCCGCAGCGCACGAAATGCGGGACGAATTTCACGCAAGATTCAGCGCAAGCTCGCGGGCGTATCGCTACCTGGTCGGAACGGACGAAAATGCGGAATCGCCATTTCGAAGGCGGCGCGAGCTCGTGTGGCGCCGTCCGCTCGATCGGGCTGCGCTCGATACCGCCGCACTGGCGCTCGCGGGGCGGCACTGCTTTCGTGGCTTCGCGGTGAGGGGCACAGCTCCCGCCGCTGACAATCACATCTGCGATGTTCATGAAGTGTCCTGGCGTGACCGTGAGGGTGGGATGGTTTTCGCCATTCGCGCGAACCGTTTCTTGCACCACATGGTGCGGTTTCTCGTCGGCACAATGCTGGACATCGCCTGCGGCCGAAAGAGTGCCGGCACACTTCGGCGATTGCTGGAGGCAGAAGACAACAAAGAAGTATCTGCGCCAGCGCCAGCGCACGCCCTGTATCTGGAACGCGTCGAATATCCACCGGACCTTTATCTGAGTAACTGAATGAACATTTTTGTCGAGAGTACATCGGTCGAGGAAATTCGAAAATCCTGGTCGGCGGGTTTGGCCGACGGTGTCATGCTGGGAGGTGGCGTGCGCGCCGGGATCACTTCCGGCGCCGGATTCGAATTGCTCGAGACCATCGCCAGCGAGTTTGCTATTCCGATATGCGTCGAGGTCGGAGCGATCAGCGAAACCGATATGTACAATCAGGCGCGCGAACTATCGAAGATCTCTCATCACATCGTGATTCAGCTTCCGCTCGTTGAAGATGCCGTGGGACCGATGCACCGCCTCAGTATGGAAGGTGTTTCAGTGTGCGCAAACTTCGTTTTCAATGGTGCTCAGGCGGTGCTGGCGGCGAAGGCTGGCGCATCCATGGTTCGGGTTTCCCTCGACGATCTCGATGCACAGGGCCAGACAAGTGCCGGCACCGTCAGTGAGATAAGGGCATTGCTCGAAGCCAGCAATTGCGAATGCGACGTCATGGTGGCGTCGCCTCACACCACGGCGCAGTTCACCGAGTGCGTATCAGCGGGTGCTCAGATTGTTTCGATCCGGCCCGAGGTTCTCAATTCGCTGCTTCTCCATCCGCTCACTGATCGAGGAGTGGACCGATTTCTGAGCCAGCTCGGCCGGCGTTCGCCTCCCCGGGACGATACGTGAGATCAGTCTGTCTGGGCGCAGCATTGATTTTATGCGTCTCGGGCTGCGAGCGCAGCACGACGTCCACAGCGCAGGCCAGTCAGGGGGCGGCAGATCGTTCGGCTGAAGTTTCGGCGGCGCGCCGTACCGCGATCACCTCTGCGGTGGAACGCGTCTCACCGTCGGTAGTCACTGTTCAGACAGAGGTAGTCGAACGGGTACCCGCTGATTTCTATGAGCAATTTTTTGGCGGCAGATCAGGCCGCCGGTCTTCCGAAGGACTCGGGTCGGGATTTATCGTCTCGGCGGATGGGGTGATTGTTACGAATGCTCACGTGATCAACGGAGCGACGCGAATATCGGTTGCACTCCGCGACGGCACGCGATACCAGGCCCGGCTTCTCGGAGCGGATGAATCGAACGATCTCGCCGTTGTGAAGATCGACGCCCGGGGCCTTCCGGTTGCTCCGCTGGGCAATTCCTCCAATCTGCTGGTAGGCGAATGGGCAATAGCCATTGGAAGCCCCTATGGTTTTCTCCTCGACAATACAGAGCCAAGCGTGACGGCAGGCGTGGTGAGCGGAACCGGCCGCAATCTTCCCGCCGAGAGTGCCGGCGCCGGAGTTTACGTAGATATGATCCAGACCGACGCATCGATCAATCCTGGAAATTCGGGCGGCCCGCTGGTCAATGCGCTGGGCGAAGTGATTGGAGTCAACAGCTCGATCTTCTCCCCCAGTGGCGGCTCGATCGGACTGGGCTTCGCAATCCCCATCAACCGCGCGCGGCGGGTAACTGAAGACCTGCTGGCCCATGGCGTTGTGCGTCGGCCCTGGGTGGGCTTCAAGCTGAAGGCCCAGCCTCGGCGGACGCAGGGGACGCAGGGCGCAACACTCATGAGAGGCGCTCTCGTAAGCGCCGTTGTGCCCGGATCGCCTGCCGCGCGCGGTGGAGTTCAGGTGGGTGATCTACTTGTGCAGTCGCGCGAGCGAAGCGTCAGGACTCCCTACGACTGGGAAGCAGAGCGCCTTGAGCTGCGTGTGGGTGAGGAGGTTCCACTGCTGATTGAGCGCAATGGCAGAGAAATTCGCGTGAGTGTCAAAGTGGCCGATTTGCCGGAGGTAAATGCGCCCAAGGTTACGGTTCTGCGTGAAATTCAGCTTGTGACACTGACGCCGGCGATTCGAGCCGAGCGAAATGTCCGCCGTGCCACCGGCGCACTCGTGCAGAGCGTCAGTGAACGGGTGGCGGGACAGCTGGGCATTCAGGCAGGGGATGTAATTCTGCAGATCAACAGGGTCCCGATTGCGGATGCCGAGGCGGCCGCCAGAGCTCTGGACTATTATGGCGGCCGGGGTGCGATCGTGATGTATCTCGAGCGACAGCGCCAGGTGTACACCACTGAATTCGTGATTCAGTAATGTTGCACGACGTTTACAGCTCCCCCCTTGCAGAGCGCTACGCATCGCGCGCAATGCTGGAACTGTGGTCGCCGCAAGCCCGCTACAAACTTTGGCGACAGCTCTGGCTTGTGCTCGCAGAGGCACAGCGGGAGCTCGGCACGGACATTCCTGTTGACGCAATCCAGCAGATGGGGGAGCATCTCGACGACATTGACTTCGATGCTGTCGCGGCCTACGAGCGAAGGTTTCGCCACGACGTCATGGCACACATACACACGTTCGGCGACGCGGCCCCGCTGGCCAAGCCTTTCATCCATCTCGGCGCCACAAGCGCGTACGTTACGGACAACGCCGATCTCATTCTCATGCGGCGGGGGCTCGACATTCTGCGTGGCCGGATCATCGGCGTCCTGAGGTTGCTGGCAGCATTCGCGCGTCAATGGCGAAACGAGCCGACACTTGGATACACACATCTCCAGCCAGCGCAGCTCACGACCGTCGGCAAGCGTGCCACGCTCTGGATGCAGGATCTGGTTCTCGATCTGCAGGAAATCGACTTTCGTCGCTCGACGATGCCGTTTCGGGGAGTGAAAGGCACGACTGGCACTCAGGCAAGTTTCCTCGAGCTCTTCAACGGGGATCATGAAAAAGTGCGGCAGCTCGACAGCCTGGTGACCTCCAGGATGGGTTTTTCTGCGTCTCTTCCTGTTACCGGTCAGACGTACTCGAGAAAAATCGACGCGTTCGTTCTTTCGTCGGTTTCGGGCGTGGCCGCGAGCGCTGCCAAGTTCGCGAGCGACGTGCGGATGTTGCAGTCGTTTGGAGAAATCGAAGAGCCGTTCGAGACTGAGCAGATTGGATCTTCGGCAATGGCGTACAAGCGGAATCCGATGCGCTCGGAGCGCATCAACTCGCTGTCGCGATTCGTACTGTCGCTGGAAGGCAACGCCAACCAGACGCACAGCGTTCAGTACTTCGAGCGAACACTCGACGACAGCGCGAACCGGCGCATGTCGATCCCCGAATCTTTCCTCGCAACCGATGCGATAGTGGTTCTGATGGCAAACATTGCGGGCGGCCTCGAGGTTCACCGTGCACGGATACGCCAGCGAATCGAGGCGGAGCTCCCCTTCATGGCGACTGAGAAGCTCATCGTCCAGGCGGTGCAGGCGGGTGGTGACAGGCAGGCCGTACACGAGGTGATTCGCCGGCATTCTATCGCTGCTGCACGGGCTCTCAAGGAGGGCGCATCGGGCAACGATCTTTTCGGCAGGCTCGCGAGTGACGGGGCGCTTGGTCTCAGCGCCGGGGAAATCGCAGCTGCCGCCGACCCACGCCACTTTATCGGGCGTGCTCCCGAGCAGGTCGATGAGTTTCTGGACGGCACGGTGGCAGGCGTGCTGGCTGGTACTTCCCGGAGTGACTTGAGCGACGCCGAAATTCGCGTCTGATGCTGCTCTCACACACTTCGTTGCCACTGCCGCTGTTGAGAAGAGGAAAAGTGCGGGATGTATACGAAGTGGATGCGGAGCGACTACTGATAGTAGCCACCGACCGCGTAAGCGCCTTCGACATCGTGATGGCGGAAGCCATACCCGAAAAGGGAATGGTGCTGACACAGATTACTGCGTGGTGGTTGCGCCAGATGGCACCGCTGGTCCGGCACCACCTGCTGTTGGACGACGCAGTCGCTATATGCAGCGATCTGCCGGAGCTCGCGCCGCACCTCGAAGAGCTGACAGGACGCGCTATGCTTTGCGTGCGCGCCGATGTGTTTCCTGTTGAATGCGTGATGCGGGGCTATATCTCGGGGTCGGCATGGAAGGAGTATGCATCGACGGGCACGATGGCCGGGCAACCACTGGCCCGCGGCCTGGTGGAATCGAGCCGGCTGCCAGCGCCCATTTTCACTCCCGCAACAAAAGCACATACCGGACATGACGAAAACATCACCGTCGGCAGGTTGAGGGGAATTGTCGGTTCAGAAACGGCAGTTGAACTGGAGCGTTTGACTCGGCTTATCTATGATTTTGGACAAGGCCTTGCGGGTGAACGCGGCATCATCATCGCCGACACCAAAGTCGAGTTCGGCTACCTCGCGAATGCGTCGGGTGCGGTCGAAGAATTCGACCCCGCGCGTGTTATATTAGTCGACGAGGTACTTACGCCAGACAGCTCGCGCTTCTGGCCCGCCGACCGTTACGCACCGGGTGGACCTCAGCCAAGTTTCGACAAGCAGCCGTTGCGGGATTACCTGGAGGCAGAGCGTGCGGCCTGCCGCTGGAATGGCGAGAATCCGCCCCCGCCGTTGCCGGAGGAAGTGATCACTGCCACCAGTGAGCGTTACCTCGATATTTACCGCCGCCTCACCCATGCCCGGCCAGATACTGGAGCGTTGATTTGAGCATTGCCCGCGAAGGATACGTGTTCATCGCTATCGCTGCCGTTGCGGCCGCAACCGTGTTTGCCCTCGCTCTCTCGCGCAGATCGTGGGCGCTCTGGCTTCTGGCAATCGTGCTTACAATTCTCTCGCTGTGGGTTGCGTGGTTCTTTCGCGACCCGGAGCGTTCCGGCGAGCGAGGTTCCCAGGTTGTGGTGTCGCCTGCGGACGGCAAGCTCATTCTGATCACCGAAGTTGACGAACCCAATTTTGTGAAGGGGCGGGCGCTTCGCCTGTCGATTTTCATGAATGTCTTCAACGTCCATGTCAACCGGTATCCTGTTGATGGGATCGTGCGGTACGTGCACTACAACAAGGGAAAGTTTCTGAACGCGGCCGCGGAAAAATCGAGCCTGGAAAATGAGCAGAGCTCTGTCGGTATCGAATCGGGGCCGCACCGGATACTCATGCGGCAGATCGCCGGACTCATTGCGCGACGCATTGTCACGTACAGCAAGGCCGGAGATGTAGCGAAACAGGGGGAGCGCATGGGAATCATCCGGTTCGGCTCGCGCGTCGATGTGTTCCTGCCGGTTGATTCGAAGCTGCGTGCCAAGCTCGGCCAGATCACATCCGCCGGCACGACGGTTCTGGCCGACCTTCCCCAGAGATGAGCCTGACGGGCGATTCAGGCGGCGCCGAGGCCGCATCGCCGAGGCGAATGCGGCGGGCGGTGGTGGTGCTGCCGAATGGTCTGACGCTCGCAAATCTGTTTTGCGGTGTATTCGCAATCGTCTCTGCGTCCCGCGGCCAGTTCGACTTTGCCGGCACCCTGATCGTGCTCGGGGGAGTTGCGGACGCACTCGATGGACGCGTCGCACGCGCTACTGGCAGTGGCTCGCGGTTCGGATCAGAGCTCGACTCACTCGTCGACGTGATCTCGTTCGGACTCGCGCCGGCGATGATCATGTATTTTGCCGTCCTGAATCGCGAAGGCTGGGAATGGCTCATCCCGTTTTTCTTCGTTGTGTGCGCGGCGATACGCCTAGCCCGTTTCAATGTGGAGCAGGCAGGCCGGGCCAAACGCTATTTCCACGGTCTGCCAAGTCCCGCCGCTGGAATGACACTGGCGACGTACTACTGGTTCAGCCAGTCGACACTCTACAACGAAACAATTCTGGCCGATCTGCCATGGCATTTCTGGCTTCGGTTCCTGATGCTCGCGCTCGCGTTTCTCATGATCAGCAACGTTTCCTACCCCGCCGTTCCCACCATCGGGTATCGGAAGTTAAGCGAGATTCTGGGCTCCATTACTGTTGTTGCCGTTGTGCTCGGCGTGATTCTGCTCAAGAAGCAGTTCTACTTCCCTGCTCTCATTGCGTATGTCTTATACGGCGTTGGCAAAACGGTCCTCTTCGGAATGATCGGCAGGCTTCCGCGAGGCGATGTACAAGTCATATCGGATGATGACGAGGAGTTCGACCCGGAGCCGCCGGAGATTTCCGTTCCTGACATCGGTCCCGACGAAAAGCTTCAGCAGCAGCGCCGGAAACGCAGGCGTCGCCCACCCCCGCATGGCGACAGGTCACCCCCGCGTGGCTTTTCTCCCCGGCAGCCAGAGCCCTAGCACGTGACCGCATATCGCGTGTCGATTCACATCACCCCGAGGCGGGGCTTGCTGGATCCACAGGGCAAGGCAGTTGAGGGAGCGTTGCATTCACTGGGGTTTGACTCGGTGCGTGAAGTGCACGTCGGCCGGCATATCATAATCGTCACCCAAGCGCCCGACATGAGTGCAGCGACCGACTCAGCGCGCGTGATGTGCGAGCGATTACTGGCAAATCCTGTCACTGAAGATTTCGAGATAGAGTCGGCGGCGATGGTATGAAGTTCGGCATCGTCACGTTCCCGGGCTCCAACTGTGACTACGACGCCTATCGGGCAATCGTCGACTCCCTTGGTCAGGATGCCATTTACCTCTGGCACAAGGATTACGATCTAGCGGGGGCAGACGTGGTGATTCTGCCAGGCGGGTTCAGTTACGGCGATTACCTGCGCCCCGGCGCGATCGCGCGGTTCAGCCCGATCATGCGGGAAGTCGCCAGCCATGCAAAACGGGGGGGGCCCGTACTCGGGATCTGCAACGGATTCCAGATAGCCTGCGAAGCCGGACTATTGCCTGGCGCTCTGTTGAGAAACGAGAGCCTGCAGTTTGTGTCCGCACCTGTTCAGCTGCGGGTCGAGAACAATCAGACAATGTTCACGTCAGGCTATGCCCATTGCCAGGTGCTGACGCTTCCCGTGGCGCACGGAGATGGCCGATTCACTGCCGATTCATCCACTCTCGCAGAAATTGAGTCTGCCGGCCAGGTGGTGTTCCGTTATGCGGGTGCGGACGGCGAGGTCGGTAAACATGCCAATCCGAACGGGTCAAGCAACGATATCGCCGGCATCGTCAATGCGAACGGCAACGTACTTGGCATGATGCCCCATCCGGAGCGCGCGCTCGACTGCCTGTTCGGTTCGGACGACGGGCTTCCGTTGTTCGAGTCTATTCTCGCGACTGTTGCCGCCTGAAGTGGCGACTGTCCAGCCCCGGCTCGGCGACCCCGACATCACTGCCGCGCTTGTAGCCGAGCACGGCATTACAGCCGAAGAGTTCGAGCGGCTGGTATCGATGCTTGGCCGGCAGCCGACTTTCACCGAGCTCGGAATCGTATCCGCGCTGTGGAGCGAGCATTGCTCCTACAAGCACTCGCGTAATCTCCTGAGGACACTGCCTGTTGCAGCGCCTTACGTTCTTCAGGGTCCCGGCGAGAATGCCGGCGTCATTTCGATCGGCGACGGAATGGCCGTCGCATTCAAGATAGAATCTCACAACCACCCGTCGGCAGTCGAACCCTATCAGGGGGCCGCGACCGGTGTTGGCGGCATCCTGCGCGACGTTTTTACAATGGGCGCCCGTCCGATCGCGATGCTCAACTCGCTGCGGTTCGGATCGCTTGAAAGCGCACGAGTCAGATACCTGTTCGCGAGTGTCGTCAAAGGCGTTGGCGACTATGGCAACTGCGTCGGCGTTCCGACTGTTGGCGGTGAAATCGTGTTCGACCCTGCGTATGAGGGAAATCCGATCGTCAACGCAATGTGCGTTGGTCTGATGCACGAGGACGATCTGATCAGAGCCAAGGCGGAGGGCGTCGGCAATCCAATCATTGCGGTCGGTGCCCGCACCGGCCGGGATGGGATCCATGGCGCTTCGTTCGCTTCCGAGGACTTGTCCGAGGCAACCGAGGCCAAGCGTCCCCGAGTGCAGGTGGGCGATCCGTTCACGGAGAAACTCCTCCTCGAGGCTAGTCTCGAGTTGATCAAGAGCGGGCACATCGTTGCCATCCAGGACATGGGGGCGGCTGGACTGACGTCCTCGTCGGCCGAAATGGCCGAGCGAGGGGATGTGGGCGTGACGATCGATGTGTCCAAGGTGCCGGTTCGTGAATCGGGCATGACCCCGTACGAAGTTCTGCTCAGCGAGTCGCAGGAACGAATGCTGG
The DNA here is from genome assembly GCA_037721215.1 of Gemmatimonadaceae bacterium. Taxonomy (NCBI): domain Bacteria; kingdom Pseudomonadati; phylum Gemmatimonadota; class Gemmatimonadia; order Gemmatimonadales; family Gemmatimonadaceae; species Gemmatimonadaceae bacterium. Next base: position 46,438 of record JBBJNV010000024.1, on the reverse strand, counting down.
TAGTGGCTCACCGCGGTCGTGAGACGGAAGTATCGGCGATCCTCGCAAAGTGGGACCTCGCGGCGGCCGTGATTGGCGAGGTTATCTCTGATCCTGTGTACCGGGTGACCGAAGGTGACACGATAGTCGCCGAATTCCCCGGTTCCCGACTTGTTACCGACTGTCCGCGCTATGCGCCGGAAGCAAGAGAAGACCCGCACATTGCCGCACTTCGAAACACTGATGTCGGTGCGATCCGGGAGTTGCCCGAAGAGAGTGAGGCCGCGTGGACGCTGATTCGTCTACTCTCCTCCCCCACCATCGCGAGCAAGGCCTGGGCATATCGCCAGTACGACTCAACCGTCCGAACGAGCACCGTTATCGGCCCGGGCGGTGACGCTGCCGTGATCCGGATTCGCGGCACAGACAAGGCCATCGCAATGAAGACCGACTGCAATGGTCGCTACGTTTATCTCGATCCACGCACCGGTGGCCGCAACGCTGTCGCTGAAGCGGCACGGAATGTCGCGTGCACCGGGGCAACACCAATGGCCATCACCAACTGTCTCAATTTTGGCAATCCGAAGCGCCCGGAGGTTTTCCATCAGTTGAAGGAAGCAATCCTGGGCATCGGCGAAGCGTGCATCGAGCTCTCTACACCAGTGACAGGCGGGAACGTTTCGCTCTACAACGAGAACCCTGCGGGGGCAGTCTATCCGACGCCGGTAATTGGAATGATCGGTCTGATCGAATCACTCGCGCATGTGACGCGCGCGACCTTTCAGAATGAAGGCGATGCGATCGTACTCCTTGGGGATTGTGCCGATGATTTGGGCGGAACCGAGTATCTCCAGCGAATTCACGGAATCGTTACCGGCCGTCCCCCCGAATGCTGCCTTGACCGCGAACGCGCTGCCATCGCGGCGCTGCTCGAGGCCATTCGCGGCGGTCATGTCACTTCAGCGCATGATTGCAGCGACGGAGGCCTCGCGGTTGCACTTGCCGAATGCTGCATGGCGAACACTGCGAGAGTATTCGGTGCTGAAGCAGACATCAGCATGTTCGCCGGCATTCCATCACGCGCGGTGTTGTTCGGCGAATCCGGAGCCCGCTTCGTGGTCAGCTCGGCTGACCCGCAATCCGTCGTTGACACAGCGCACAGGCATGGCGTGCCGGCCTACCGTATAGGCACGGTCACGTCGGTGGCGATGGGTTTTCGGATCGCGGCCGGCCGCGTTTCGCTGGTCGCGAGCATTGATAGTCTTTCAGCAGCTTATCATGATGCCATTCCTGACATCATGCGCGGCGCGGTTGCCTCAACTGCCGCAGCAACCCGTTCGACTCTCGTACCGGTTTAACCATGTGCGGCATCTTCGGAATTCACGGGCATCCCAATGCTGCCGAAATATCACATCTGGGACTGTACTCTCTGCAGCACCGGGGGCAGGAATCGGCGGGGATCGTCGCCTCGGGAAGTGGGGCTGGAGCCCGCGCATCCAGAACGATGGGTCTGGTATCGGAAGGCTTCAAGGGAATCGACGCCGGCGCACTTGCCGGCGACGTGGCTATCGGGCACACGCGCTACAGCACGGCCGGTTCATCGACCATCGAGAACGCGCAACCCATGCTGGCCCGATTCCGGGACGGACACATCGCGCTGGCTCATAACGGCAACCTCATCAACGCTACCGAACTCAGGCGCGAACTGGAGTCCGTTGGTTCGATATTCACTTCGACGATGGACAGCGAGGTGCTGGTGCACCGAATTGCTCGCTCCACCGCCGAAAAACCGGAGGACAAGCTTGCGGACGCATTGCGCAACGTCGAGGGGGCGTATGCGCTCGTGGTTCTGATCGGCGAAACTCTGCTGGCGGTACGCGATCCGCGCGGATGGCGGCCGCTGGTGATGGGAATACTGAATGGATCATACGTTTTCGCGTCGGAAAGCTGCGCACTCGATATTGTCGGCGCTTCAGCGATTCGGGAAGTCGGCCGCGGCGAGATTGTCGCCGTCGACAGTTCCGGCATGCGCTCGTCTTCCCCCCTCCCCGCTGAAACAGGACATCAGTGCGTGTTTGAGCATGTTTATTTCGCACGGCCCGACAGCCGGGTATTTGGCGGATCTGTAGATCGGGCCCGCCGTTCGCTTGGCCGCAGACTGGCGCAGGAGCATCCGGCCGAGGGCGCGGACTTCGTTTTCAGCGTTCCCGATTCATCCAATTCGGCTGCGCTTGGTTATGCGGAGGAATCAAAATTGCCATTCGAGCTCGCGCTGATACGCAATCATTACGTGGGTCGAACCTTCATTCAACCATCGCAGGCGGCGCGCGATGCGAAAGTGAAGGTCAAGTACAACGCTGTTCGCGAGGTGCTGAATGGCAAGAGCGTGGTGATGGTCGACGACTCGATTGTCCGGGGCACCACGACACGGGGCCTCGTGGCGATGGTTCGGGCTGCTGGCGCACGCGAAGTGCACATGCGGGTCAGCTCGTCGCCGATTACCGGGCCCTGCTATTACGGGATAGATACACCAAACCGTGAGGAGCTGATCGCGGCAAACCTGACTGTCGATCAGATAGCAAGCACGCTTGGCGTGGATTCTCTTGGATACCTGTCACTCAAGGGAATGCTCGAGTCGGTGCCCGACGGGCCGGAAGGTTTCTGCCACGCATGCTTCTCCGGCGACTACCCTACACCACCTCCTGCCGATCCACAGAAACTCCGCTTCGGCTGCGGGTGCTGATCTGATGGCACAGTCAGTTTTTTTCTTTGGCAATGGTTCCGCCGAAGGGACGCGCGAGATGAAGGTGGAACTGGGCGGGAAAGGGGCCAATCTCGCAGAAATGACGAATCTCGGGGTTCCCGTTCCGCAGGGATTCACAATCGCATGCCGTGAATGCGTCGCGTATCTCGCGGACGGCAAATACACTGACCGCTTGCGTGCGGAGGTCGAGGGCAACATCGCCCGCCTTGAGGAGGCAACGGGCAAACGGCTCGGCGACCCCAGGAATCCGCTGCTGGTCTCAGTGCGATCAGGTGCTTCGGTTTCGATGCCCGGGATGATGGAGACGATTCTGAATCTTGGACTCAACGATCGTACTGCCGAGGGACTCGCGGCGCAGAACAACAACGCCCGGTTTGCGTACGATTCGTACCGTCGGTTTATCCAGATGTATGCGGACGTTGTGCTCGGCGTGCCGATCTCGAATTTTGAGCACGTGCTGAAAGCCCGGCGGCTGACCAGCGGTGTGCAGAATGACTCCGATCTCAGCGAGGATGTGGTCCGCAATCTCGTCGAGGAATACAAGTCACTCGTTCGCAACGCAACAGGAGCGGATTTTCCTTCAAACCCCGTCGTACAGCTCTGGGGCGCCATCGAAGCAGTGTGGAAGTCGTGGACCCTGAAAAAGGCGCGCGACTATCGCAAGGTCAATGGCATTCCGGAGAATCTGGGGACGGGAGTCAACGTTGTCGCGATGGTCTTTGGCAACCTCGGCTCCGACTCCGGCACAGGGGTCGCCTTTACGAGAAATCCGTCGACCGGCGAGAAACGTTTTTACGGCGAGTTTCTCGTCAATGCGCAGGGCGAGGATGTGGTGGCGGGTATCCGCACGCCGCTGCAGATCGACGAAATGGAGCACATGCTCCCGGGCGCCTATAAAGAGCTTCTGGAGACGCAGGACAGTCTCGAGCGCCACTTCACAGACATGCAGGACTTGGAGTTTACGGTCGAGCGCGGGAAACTCTTCCTGCTGCAGACACGTAGCGGAAAGCGTACAGCGGCTGCAGCTGTCCGCATCGCCCGCGACATGGTGGCGGAGGGGTTGATCGATCGCAATGAGGCCGTCAGACGAGTGCCGGCAGGCCAGCTCGACCAGCTATTGCATCCGATCATCGACCCATCAGTGCGTGCGGTGCCGCTTTGTATTGGGCTTCCTGCAAGCCCAGGCGCAGCAAGTGGCGTTGCCGTTTTCGATCCTGACAGCGCCGAAGAGCGCGGCGCGGCGGGTGACGCCGTCATTCTCGTCAGAGATGAGACTACCCCGGAGGATTTCCACGGTATCGTGGCGGCCCGTGCGGTATTGACGGCCAGGGGCGGAATGACCAGCCATGCAGCCGTGGTCGCGCGAGGGATGGGCAAGTGCGCGATCGTCGGATGCAAGGATATTGACGTCGACATCGACCATCGTCGATTCAGTGTCAACGGCACCGACATCAGCGAAGGCGACTGGCTGACGCTCGACGGTGCGACGGGCCGCGTCTTTGCCGGGAATCTGCCGACGATTCCCAGCGAGGTGGTGCGCGTAACCAGCGGTGCCATCGCAGCGGCTTCCGCACCGGTGTATCAGTCGTATTCGGAGCTGCTTGGGTGGGCAGATGACGTGCGAACGCTGAAAGTTCGCGCAAACGCGGATACGCCGCGCGATGCGCGCACTGCCCGGGCGTTTGGAGCAGAGGGCATCGGGCTCTGTCGCACCGAGCACATGTTCTTCGAAGGCGACCGGATCACGGCGATGCGCGAGATGATAGTCGCTCGCGATGGAAATGGCCGCAGGCGTGCACTGGCCAAGCTGCTCCCCATGCAGCGTGGCGACTTCGAGGGAATATTCGAGGCGATGAACGGGTTGCCGGTGACAATCCGGTTACTCGACCCTCCTCTGCACGAGTTTCTTCCTCACGGCGGCGAGGAGAGCAAACTCCTGGCTCGAACTCTGAACCTGCCACGCGCGGAACTGTCGCGCATCGTCGAATCGCTTCGCGAGACCAACCCGATGCTTGGCCACCGCGGATGCCGGCTGGGGATCACTTTTCCGGAGATCACCGAAATGCAGGGCCGCGCGATTTTCGAGGCCGCTGTTCGAGCGATGCGGCGCGGCATCGACGTTCAGCCCGAGATCATGGTGCCGCTCGTCTCGACCGTTGCCGAATTCGACAACCAGCGCGCGATACTGGAAGAGGCCGCACAGCAGGTGATGGGCGTGATGGGTGAAAGCGTAGACTACCTGATCGGAACGATGATCGAACTACCGCGCGCCGCTCTCACCGCCGATACCATCGCCGCGAGCGCTCAGTTCTTCTCGTTCGGCACGAACGATCTGACGCAAACCACCTACGGGCTGAGTCGCGACGACGCGGGGCGGTTTCTGCCGGCATACATCGAACGTGGAATTTTTGACGATGATCCGTTTCAGGTACTCGACGCCACCGGGGTGGGTCGCTTGATCCGAATGGCAGTGGAAGATGGGCGACGCGTGCGCCCGGATCTTAAACTGGGAATCTGCGGCGAGCATGGAGGCGAGCCACGGTCAGTTGCCTTGTGTCATCAAATGGGCCTCGACTACGTATCATGCTCGCCATTTCGCGTGCCGATTGCTCGTCTGGCCGCAGCACATGCCGCCCTTGATTCGCCGAAATAACCTCGCGCGCGTTGCGGATCTTACGCCCGCCGCGCCATTGCCGCGGATCGGCAGCGAGTATAAACGTCCACTTCGAATCGCACTCGTTACCGAGTACTACTACCCGCACCTCGGCGGCATCTGCGAGCATGTTCACTTCTTCGCCAGAGAAGCTCGGCGTCTGGGCCATCACGTCGATATTATCACCTCGAGAATCGAGGGGGCGGTTGAAGAACCCCACGTGATCCGAATCGGAAAAAGCCATCCGGTTTATTTCAACGGGTCGCAGGCTCGGGTGACGATTGGCTTCTCGCTGCGGAACGAGATGAAACACACGCTGAGGCGCGGAAACTACGACGTCGTCCACGCTCATTCGCCACTCAGCCCGATCCTGCCGGTCCTCGCCATCGAGGAAGCGGATTGTCCGGTAGTCGGCACGTTCCACACGTATTTCGACCGTTCGTTCTGGTACGGTTTCGGACGTAAGTACTTTCAGAGCCGGCTCGACCGACTCTCAGCAGCGATAGCAGTCTCGCATTCAACCACTGTTGCGCTCAACCGATACTTCGAAGCGAACTGGACGATCGTTCCCAACGGGATCGATCTGGATCTTTTCAACCCGAATGTCCCCGCGCCGCCCGGCATCCGCACGGATATGCCCGCAATCCTGTTTCTCGGCAGATTCGATCCGCGCAACGGCCTCACCACTCTCATTGACGCATTCAAGCGCGTCCGGTCGCGCGGCCGCGAAGCGCAACTGGTCGTAGTCGGCGACGGCCCACTCAGAAATCATTACTACAGGGCCGCCGGCAGCGACCGCGATATCACCTTCGTCGGCTCGGTGCTCGGCCAGCGGCCTGGCTACTATGCTCACAGTGCGATCTATGCCTGCCCTACGACGAAAGCATCGTTTGGAATCACTCTTCTGGAGTCGATGGCGTGCGAGACTCCAATCGTCTGTTCGGATATCCTCGGCTTCCGCGATGTGGTGAAGCACGAGCGGGAGGCCCTGATGTTTCATTGCGGAGATCGCGGTGCGCTCGCTGACAATCTCGTGAGGTTGCTCGAGGACGAGACCTTGCAAGCCAGGCTTGGAAAGACGGGGCGGCTTCACGCGCAGCAATACGGATGGCCGACGGTTACCGAGGCTGTACTCGATGTATATGCGGGCGTCCTCGGCGCTTCGAGAGCAAGCGCGTGATCCTTCCGGCGGCAGTCGGTATCTCGATGCTCGGTGGCGCGGTTCACGGCGCGTATCATCGCAACAGCTTTCTTTTCGGCCCGGTGCTCGGTCATCTGCCGACTCGTGAACGGCAGGTGTCGCTCACCTTTGACGATGGACCGAACATCGACGCCACGCCGTTGATCCTCGATGCCCTGCGCGATGCCGGGGTAAAGGCGACGTTCTTCATCCTTGGCCGACACGCGGAGCGCTGGCCGGAGCTCGTGCAGCGAGTGGTAAAGGAAGGGCATCAGGTGGGGAACCACGGTTACTTCCACCGCAAGCTTCATTTCAAATCGCCCCTCTATGTGAAGCGCGATCTTTTTCTCGGGAAACGGGCAATCGAACGGGCGAGTGGAGCGACGCCAGCTTTTTTTCGCGCGCCGCATGGCTTTCGCAGCCCCTGGGTCACGGCCATCGCCGCCGCAATGGGCGAACGGACGATAGGGTGGTCGCTTGGAGTATGGGACAGTGATCGTCCTGGCGCTGAACAGATTGTCGCGAGGACTTTGAACGGGGTCGCCCCGGGTTCGATCGTCTTGTTGCACGACGGCGATGGCTACAACGCTGATGGCGATCGCACACAGACGGCGGCTGCACTGCCCGAGATCATCACCGGACTGAGGTTACGTGGGTATGAGTTCGTAACGCTGCCGGGAAAATGAGCCCTGGCGTCACGCGCCTGTTGCGCTGGGTGCTCACCGCGACGATCGTCGCCTTCCTCATTGTCTTTGCGCGCACCATCGACTGGACGGCTGCGTGGCAGTCGATACGCGGCGCCTCGCTCTCGCTCTTCCTAGCCGCGGTTGCGATCAACCTGTTGACGATAGCTCTGAAAGGGGTGCGTTGGTGGTTATTCCTCCGGCCCGCCGGCGCCCCCTCCCTTTCGCTCGCACTCCGAGCCACGGTGGCAGGGGCCGGGCTGAACAATGTCCTGGTCGCGAACGGTGGCGATGCCGCAAGAGTTGTGTTCGTGTCGCGCGCAACCGGAATACCGAGTTCAACTGTGCTTGCTACACTCGCACTTGAAAGACTTTTTGATCCGGTGGGCTTCGTGGTGTTGCTCGCGTACGGCGTAGTCGCGTTCTCGATGCCGCCGGCACTGGAAGCCTGGAAAGCGCCTGCGTTGGCGCTGCTTGCTGCAATTGCGGCACTGCTGGTGTGGTTCGTGTACAGCGCACGGCACGTTTCCCCGGAGGACGTCTGGGACGTAACGGGCGAGACAAAAGGCGTGTGGGCCAGTGTTCGATCCTACATGGCAAGATTCGCGAGAAGCAGCCAGTCGCTCACTTCCGGACCACGCTTCCTTGGGGCGCTGACACTATCGATGGTCGCGTGGATTGGACAGATCGTCACATTTCAGCTCGCAGCGGCGGCAGCCCATGTATCAATTCCAGCCGCGGGAAGCCTCGCCACTCTCCTGGCTACAAACCTTGGTCTGGTGATCCGCGCCACGCCAGGCAATGTCGGATTTTTTCAGTTCATATATGCGCTGACGGCCGGACAGTTCGGTGTGCCGAGAAACGATGCGATTGCCGTGTCATTGCTGATCCAGACCCTTCAGATTCTTCCGGTTACGCTGGTGGGCGTCATGCTCGCGCCGGAATTCATATTGAGGAAGCGACGGCAACCGAGCGAAGTGACAGCAAGCTGACGGAGTTACTTCCGGGTGATGGACACTGCCACGTCGACGTTCGTAGTCACGGCCTCGAGGCAGACATTGTCGCTGCACGCCTGCGATCGCACTTTGAGCTTGAGCACTGCCGGCCCGGGCATGGCCGAATCTGAAACACGAACCGGGACGACGAAGACTGGGCTGGCCGCGTATGTCTCAGTGTCGATGCCAAATGTGGCATCGCGCTTCACTTTCGGGGCCGGGCCTGTTGCTAATGCAGCGAGATCGAACGGCGGCGTCGGCGAGACTGAAATTTCAAGGGGTGCGGGACCGCCTGATTTCTGCGTCAGCGAATATATCTGCCAGCCGGGCTGGATCGTGGCGCGTACCGTCACCGGCACTACCTGTCCAGCGATCATTGTGACAGCCTCCCTGCCACTGCCGGCCGCAAATTGCGCTACTGATTCCGCGGCAGGCTTTGCAGGCGGGGCTGACGAGCAGGACAAGGAGCCGGCAAGCGTGAACGCCAGGCACATCTGGCGTTTCATAGCGCTGGGCAAATATCAGCGGGCGCCATCACGAACATCAGGACAGATACCGGAAACTTCATTCGAGGGAATGGGCGGCCATTGTTTCGAGTTTTCCGCATACCTGACGCTCCTGCAGAACGCATAAACATCGGAGGGCCGGTACAGGAAAGGGAGCGGACAATTGCCCGCTCCCTTTGACCCGATATTCGGATATAAAGTGGAGGCGCGGGGATTCGAACCCCGGTCCGAGACTGAATTCACCACAGCGTCTACGTGCGTATCCCACCGATTGAGGTCTCCAGCCGCTGGCCAGTGGGCAACCCACTGCTGGACAAGCCTTTTAAGCTTTTGCCGAACGCCCAAAGGCGAAAACGTTCGACTATCCCGAATTTGCGATACCCTTCAAACCGCCTCGGGCGGGCTTCCTGAAGGGCAGGTGCAGCAGCTCCTAAGAGCTACGCAGCCAGGGCCAAGTTGTTGTTGGCAGGTAAAAATTATCCCGAAGGTTTTACCAGGATCCGAGAACCTGGGCACGCGGCCATGACTTCACCAACCCCGTCGAAGCCAGTCGCCCCCGTAACGGTTAATAGTAGCGACTCCACGCGGGAAGTCAACTGGAACGAGCTCCCAGAGTACTCGAACCGCGCGCCGTAAAGTGTTGCAAGACACCACGCTCGGTGGTTCTATGCAATCAGGCTGCGCTTTCCATCAACCCGTCGCCGCGCATATCGAGGTAATCGGAAAAAATCCCGGCGATCTCGCCAAACGACTCCACCGCATAGAGGCGTTTCCGCAAATCGGCCGAGCCAGGTAGCCCCTTTACATACCAGCCCAAATGCTTTCGAAATTCAATCGCCGCGCCTCGACGGTCCACCTCATACTGCTCGACCATCAGGGCATGATCGAGCGCGATCCTGAAACGTTCCTCGACTGGGGGAGCAGCGAGTTTCAACCTGCCTTCCATCAGCGCGCGTGTCTGATCGAATATCCATGGCTGCCCGAAAGCTCCACGTGCGATCATTACCGCGGCGCATCCCGTCTCCCGATGCAACCGCACCGCATCCTCGGCTGTTTTGATGTCGCCGTTGCCGATTACAGGTATTTCGAGCGCGGCAACCACTTCCGCTATCTCTTCCCATCGAGCAGCCCCCGAATACATCTGCGTACGCGTGCGCGGGTGCAAGGCCAGCGCGGTTGCACCCGCATCCTGACAGCGAAGGCCGATTTGAACGGGGTCGCGCATCTCTTCATTCCACCCGCTTCGGATCTTGACCGTTACCGGCAGGTGTGTACTGGAGGCGACCGACCGAATTATGGTCTGGACCATGTCCAGATCCTTGAGACAGCCAGAACCACCGTTTCGCTTGACGACCTTTTTCACGGGGCAGCCAAAATTGATGTCGATGAACTCTGGTTGAAAGACATCGGTTACAAGCGCCGCCGCCTCCCCCATCCCGACAGGATCGGCGCCGAAGATCTGGACGCCAATTGGCCGTTCGTCGGAGCCGAAGCGCAGCTTGGCCAAGGTTACCTTGTTCTCGCGCCGAATTGCTTCTGCCGACAGAAATTCGGTCACGACGACGTCCGCACCGAACCGCCTGCAGATGCGTCGAAAAGGCGACTCCGACACCCCCGCCATTGGAGCGAGATACAGCGGAACTTCGGCTTCGACGGGGAACGGAAAGCGCATGTGCTCGAACCTAACGAACGCTACAAGTGCTTGCAACATCGTGGTTTGACACTCATAAGCGCCATCGGTAACTTGCGTGACCGCCGCAACCCGCGTCGGTTACGGTCAACGACACGGGATGTGGATGGAACTGCGCGAGTTTTTTTCTGAAGACGCAATCAAGCTCGAGCTCGATGGCATCTCGAAGGACGACGTCCTCAAGGAGCTCATCGGACTGCTGGGAATGGACGAAAAGGCTGAGGGAATGCTTTTCAAGATGCTTAAACGGCGGGAGAATCTGGGTTCGACCGGGATTGGACGCGGCATCGCGATTCCGCATTGCCGCTCGCTGGTCGTGAGCAAACTGCGGGTTGCGTTTGCAAGGAAGAGCGGTGGACTCGACTTCAAGGCAATCGACGAAAAGCCGGTGAATTTTTTCTTTCTGATCGTCGCGCCCCCCCTCGAAGTCTCCAATCAATATCTTCCCGTGCTCGGCAAAATCGCCCAGTTCAGCAAGGAGGCCGATGTCCCCGATCGGCTTTTCGGTCTGCGCGAGCCAGCGGAATTCATGGCCCTCCTAGAGGAGAAAGGGGTCTAAGCATAATTGGTCTACGGGGTTGCGGAACCACAGGTGGCACCGATGAGCACAGACGACACCGATTAGCACAGACGACACCTGATGAGCGCTATGACGCGGAAGAACGCAGATGATACGGATGGGCTGCTGATCGGATTGCACGCGGAAGGCGACGGTGGATGAGACGCCCGTGACGGGGGTATTTTGCCGGGATGGACAGCAGAGACCCCCTGACCGGCAAGATCATCGGAGCGGCGATAACTGTATCGAAAGCGCTGGGCAACGGACTTTTCGAATCTGTCTACGAAACTTGTCTCGCGTACGAGTTGACCAAACAAGGGTTTGATGTCTCAAGTCACCCCGCGCTCCCAGTTGTCTATGACGGCCTTCGAATGGAACTGGCTTTCCGGCCTGATCTGATCGTTCACAGGACCGTCATTGTGGAAGTCAAGGCGGTGAACGCGCTGCTCCCAGTGCATCAGGCGCAGCTACTGAACTATCTTCGCCTCTCGAAATTGCGAGTGGGACTACTCATCAATTTTCATTCAGTCCCTTTCTCGGAGGGAATCGTGCGAATGGTATTCTAAGACAGGTTCGTCCATCCTTAACGCAGATGACACAGATGAGCACAGATGAGCACAGATGAGCGCCCATGACACGGATGCGTCCAGATCACGCCCATGCGTCCAGATCACACCGATGCGCTCAGATTACACCGATGGCTGCTAACGGATTGCACGGGGAGGGCGACAGTTGGCTCCGCTTATCAAAAGGATGCTAATGGTCTTTTTAGAAACAGATTTTTCATCCACATCTGTGTCCATCTGTGTCATCTGTGGTTTCAACCCGTAGTTAACGCCCCCTACTCCCACTCGATCGTGGCTGGCGGCTTGGAACTGATGTCGTAGACCACGCGGTTCACTCCGTCAACTTCATTGATGATGCGGTTGGAGATCTGGGCCAGCACATCGTGCGGAAATGGAAACCAGTCGGCGGTCATGCCATCAGTGCTGGTCACCGCGCGGAGGCCAAGTACGTTGTCGTAAGTACGTTCATCCCCCATCACGCCAACGCTGCGCACGGGAAGCAGAACGGCGAAAGCCTGCCAGATCGAGTCGTACAGGCCAGCCGAGCGAATCTCTTCGAGGTAGATCGCGTCAGCTTCACGTAACACTCGCAGCTTGCCACGCGACACGTCGCTGAGAATGCGAATCGCCAGGCCGGGCCCCGGGAATGGATGCCGGCCCACCATCTCCTCGGGTAATCCCAGCTCTCTCCCGACATTTCTTACCTCATCCTTGAATAATTCGCGCAGTGGCTCGATGAGTCTGAACTTCATTCCCGGCTTGAGCCCGCCAACGTTGTGGTGAGTCTTGATGGTGACAGACGGCCCTCCCGTTGGCGACGCCGACTCGATGACGTCCGGATAAAGCGTGCCCTGAACGAGAAACGCAGCGTCGCCGCCGATATCCGCGGACGCCGCTTCGAACACATCAATGAATGTGTGTCCGATAATCGTGCGTTTTTTTTCCGGATCGTCGACACCTTCCAGCGCGAGGAGAAAGCGTTCAGCGGCGTCGATTGTAATCAACCTGATGCCCAGATGCTGCCTGAAGGTCTTCTCTACCTGCTCGCGCTCATGCAGACGAAGCAGGCCGGTGTCCACGAAGATGCAAGTGAGCTTGTCACCGATGGCGCGGTGGACGAGAGCCGCTGCAACAGCGGAATCCACGCCGCCTGAAAGTCCGCAGATAACCCCGGCGTCGCCGACAGTTTGATTGATTTTTGCAATCTCATCCTGTACGAAAGCGCCTGCCGTCCACGTTCCCTCAGCCTTACATGCTCCGAAGAGGAAGTTTGCAATTATTTCTCCGCCTCGAGGAGTATGGGCTACCTCAGGGTGGAACTGCACCCCGAACACGGGTTTGGAAACATGACGAAACGCGCTAACCGGATTACTGGGACTTGAAGCCGTCGCGACATAATCCGTTGGCGGCGCCTCGATATGATCGCCATGACTCATCCACGCAGTCAGGCGCTCTCCACCGGCAAATCCAGCGAACATCGTATTGGATTCTGATATCGTCACTTCCGCCCGGCCGTACTCCCGGCGCCCGCCCCGTTTCACTTCGGCGCCCTCCATTAACGCGATCATCTGCATACCGTAGCAGATGCCGAGTATCGGGGCAATGTCCAGGAGCGCAGGTTCGCCGATCAACGCGTTGTCGGCGTAGACGGAGTTGGGCCCGCCGCTCAGAATGATTCCCGCCGGATTCCATTCCCGGATCCAGGCGATCGATCTGGTAGGCGGGTGAATCTCGGAGTACACACGCGACTCCCGAACCCGACGCGCAATCAACTGGGTGTACTGCGATCCATAATCGAGAATGAGGATCCGGCTCGTCACAGCGTGACGATCTCGACTTCCCTTGTATCCAGGTCGAGTATCGCGGCGGTACAGACTCCCTTTATCCATCCGCAGGCTTCGCCGGGATTCACCACCAGAGCATCGCCACGGACAATCGTTTCCTGGATGTGTGTGTGGCCATGCACTACGAACTCGTGCGATTCGACAGACCGCCGGTTGACCTCGCCGATGTCGTGCACGAGCAGAATGCGATGACCACTTACATCGAAGCTGTGAGGAGACTCATACAGTTCCATCCCCATGCCTCTCGCCGCATGTGCCTTCAGTCCCTCGTGATCTCCATCGTTCCGGCCAAAAATGCCAAGCAATGCAATATTGGTCTCGTGAAACGGTTCGAGTGAGAAGGGTGAGCAGTAATCGCCCGCATGCATCACCAGGGTCACGCCTTTCGCGGCCATCCTCATGATGAGATCGCGAACGGTGGGGATGCGGTCGTGCGTATCGGCCAGCAAACCGACTTTCATGACGCCTCCTGCCATGCCGGTTCGAGGCGTTCGTGGCGAATGAGGTCCGAGTACTGCTCACGCTCGGTCACGATGCCAAACTTGCCGGCGTCGACGAGCACCTCCACTGGACGGGGCCGGGAGTTGTAATTGGAGGCCATCACAAACCCGTATGCACCGGCTGAGTGAATGGCTACCAGATCGCCGGGCGCTACATCGTCCACATCGCGATGAAGACCCATGAAATCCCCGCTCTCGCAGATTGGACCGACTACATCGGCAGTGGTCTTCCGGCCATTAGGGGTGACCGCCGCGATCCTGTGAAACGCGTTGTAGTGCGACGGACGCATGAGGTCGTTCATGCCGGCATCGATGATGATAAAATCCTTTCCGCCACTGCGCTTTCTGTAAAGAACGCGCGTCAGGAGGACGCCCGCATTTCCAACCAGAAACCGACCCGGCTCGAGTAGAAGCGTCATGCCCGTGGGGGCCACCAGTCGCCTGATGACTCGCGCGAATGCAGCGACATCCACCGGGTGCTCGTCATCGTACGACACGGCAAGGCCGCCTCCGATATCGAGGTAGCGCAATTCGTCCGCACCAGCGGCTTCAATCTCTATTTTCAGAGACAGCAATCGTCCCAGGCCGATTTCGTAGGGCTCGAATTGTGAAATCTGCGAACCCACGTGCATGTCGAGGCCGGCGAGGCTGATGTTCTTCATCTGCAGCGCCTCTCTTGCGACCACGAGCGTCTCGTCGAAGGGTATTCCAAACTTCATTCCCTTCTCACCCGTGCGGGTGTAGGGATGCGGTGTGTCTACCATCACTTCAGGATTGACGCGCAGTGCGACGGGCGCGCGTACACCGAGTTTCCCGGCAACTGCATCGAGAAGCGCGAGCTCTTCCTCCGATTCCACGTTGATCAGGAGAACGCCAAGTGTGAGCGCTTCCGTCATCTCTCTTTCGGTTTTGCCGACGCCGCTGAATACAATGTCACTGCCGCCAAAGCCGGCCGACTGTGCCCGGTACATTTCCCCACCGGAAACGATATCGACCCCGGCGCCCAGTCGACGGAGAATTCCCAGGATGGCGATGTTGGAGTTCGCCTTTACGCTGTAGTGGAGCCGGTGCGGCAATCCCTCGAGCGCAGACGAAAGCCGCCGGTATTGCGAGCGTATTCCCTCGACACTATAGGCGTATGCCGGCGTGCCCACCGCGAGTGCTAGCCGTTCAAGCGACACGCCGTCGCAGCAAAGCACGCCATTGGTTGGCGAGAAATGGGATTCGACGACCGCGGCGTGTGGTGAGGGTGGGACGGGGGCCGCCGAGACACTACCCGCCGCGCTCAATATGCTTTTGCCCAGAGCGCTTCATGCATCGACTTCCCGCCACATTTGAGACAGGTGGCCGGTGCATCGGCGGATCGGAACTCTCCGTCGGGTAACACGCGGATAGTCGCCTTGGTCTCTTCCTTGATCGCGAGCTCGCATGCCTCACTTCCACAGAATCCGGCGTAGACGAAAGCGCCATTCCCTTCCATTACTTCGCGGAAGCGGTCGTAGCTGATGTCACCTCGCAGGCTGTTTGCCTCGCGTCTCTCATACGCTGCAACTCGCATATCGGTCTGCATCACACTCAAGAGGTCAGCAACATCCTCCCCGATGGAATCCAGCGTCACGGTGCGCTTCACTCTGTTGTCGCGTCGCACGAGAACGCATTGGTTGGCATCCAGGTCGCGCGGTCCGACCTCGAGGCGCAGCGGGACGCCGCGCAGCTCCCATTCATAATACTTGGCCCCCGGTTTGACACCTACCCGGTCATCCAGATGCACCCGGAGTTTGCCAGTCTTTCGACGCTCCCAGCCACTGAGATCGGCGCGGATCCTGCCTGCCGCTTCGAGCACCCGCGCCTTGTCTTCGTCGCTGCGCCAGATTGGGACGATTACGAGTTCAGTTGGCGCGAGGAATGGAGGTATGCGAAGCCCGCAATCGTCCCCGTGCGTCATCACGAGCCCGCCGATCAGCCGAGTCGATACTCCCCAGCTTGTGTTCCATGCAAACTCCGTGTCGCCATTTTCAGTCTGAAACCTGACCTCGAAAGCCTTCGAGAAGTTCTGGCCAAGATTGTGGGACGTGCCGGCCTGTAGCGCCTTGTTGTCCTGCATCATGGCTTCGCACGAGTAGGTCCGGAGAGCACCGGCGAAACGTTCTGAATTTGTCTTGATACCGGTGACGACGGGCATTGCCATCCACCCCTCCATGAAGTCTCGGTACACGCCGAGCATGCGGCGTGCTTCCTCTTCCGCTTCTGCTTCAGTCGCGTGCGCCGTGTGGCCTTCCTGCCAGAGGAATTCCAGCGTGCGAAGAAACAATCTCGTTCGCATCTCCCACCGCACGACGTTCGCCCACTGATTAATGAGAAGGGGCAAATCGCGATAGCTCTGGATCCACTTCGCAAACATCGCGTAAATGATCGTT
This sequence comes from Gemmatimonadaceae bacterium, assembly GCA_037721215.1. Taxonomy (NCBI): domain Bacteria; kingdom Pseudomonadati; phylum Gemmatimonadota; class Gemmatimonadia; order Gemmatimonadales; family Gemmatimonadaceae; species Gemmatimonadaceae bacterium. The sequence goes on along the minus strand of JBBJNV010000024.1, from coordinate 30,102 downwards.
TCGGAAGTCGGCCGGATTACGAGAGGTTCTTCCAGTTCCTTTCCCCCGCCGTGCGTGACAACGGCGACCTCAGGTGCGAACCCTTCGACATGCTCCGCTTCCTTGCGAAGAAAACTCTCGGGAATCAGCAGCGGGAAATAAGCGTTCTGATGGCCGGTTTCCTTGAAGACGGTATCGAGGCGACTTTGCATGCGCTCCCATATACCGTAACCGCGTGGCCGGATGACCATACAGCCACGCACGGGCGAATAGTCAGCGAGCTCGGCGCGAAGCACGGTCTCGTTGTACCAGGCACTGAAATCGGCGGCGCGGGTTGTCAGTTTCTTGTCGTCAGCCATTTGTGAGTTATCGCTGTGAATCAATGAAATCTTCGAGCAGCAATGTCTGTTCACTGCCGTCACGAAGATTCTTTATCGTTACTTGGCCATCGCTGAATTGGTCGCGCAGCAACAACACTGCCGAAGCCGCGCCGGCGCTCGACGCTGTCTTCAACTGCCGCGCCAGCTGTTGCGGCTTGAGAGCGTACTCGACACTTCGGCCGTGTCCCCGAAGCCTTGTTGCAACAGACATGACCGAACTGGTGAGGCACTCATGGTCGCCTGCAATCCAGAAATCCGCTCCCGCGGACGTTGTCGGCAGAAGTCTTCTCGAACGCAGCAGATCACCCAGCACGACATCGCCCATTCCAAAACCAAGAGCGGGAAGGTCAACCCCGCCAAGCGTGTTGAGGAGTGCGTCGTACCTGCCACCACCACAAATCGCGCGAAACTCACCACGTGCGTCGAACAGCTCGAAAACAATACCAGTGTAGTACGCGAGCCCGCGCACGATCGAGAGATCGAGTTTTACCCAATCGGACACACCGAGCGCCTGGAGGTGACTGAAATACTCGCGGAGACGATCCACGTGCGGAGCAACTGCTTCGACACCCGCATACGTTTTCGCGAGGTCCTCCAGGCCGGAATGGTTGACGATTACAAGAACCCGGTCCGCCAATGCGGCACCCACGGCACTGGTCATCTTCTCGCGAGACACATCAACTGGTTCTCTGCCAAGCTTGTCGATTACTCCGTAAACATCCGGAAACGAGTCTCCACTCACGCCCTCGGCTGTCAACACCGCCTGGAGCAGACGCCGGTCCGAAACGCGCGCCACAACATCGGACACACCGAGCCCAAGCGAGCGCACCACGTCAATGGCGAGCGCAAGCAGCTCGGCATCCGCCGCCACGCTCCCTTCACCGACAATATCAGCATTGAGCTGGAAGTGCTCACGCAGCCGGCCTTTCTGCTGGCGCTCGTACCGGAAAAGCTGTGGGATGGAGAACCAGCGCACGGGTTTTCTCAGACTGTTCGCACGGGCAGCGACCATGCGGGCGAATGTAGGCGTCATCTCGGGACGCAGAGCGACTTCACGTCCACCTTTGTCGGTAAAGGTGTAGAGCTGGCCAACAAGCTCATCGCCGCTCTTCGCCCGATACAGGTCGAGCGGCTCCAGCGGCGGCCCGTCGTACTCGACAAACGCGTAGCGACGCATCACGTCGCGCCACGCACGCATGATGTGCGCACGCTCGGCGAGCTCACTTGGATAGAAGTCTCTGAACCCGGGTAATGCTGCCTGCGCCATCGGTGGAAAGCTAAGCCTGCAGTAGATGCCACGCCACGAATGACTATCGCAATCGGGCAGAATTTCATGGCGAACACGCCATAGCTTGCCACTCGCGATTTCAGTCATCTCGCATACATTCAGGCTTTCGATTTACGTGGCCACTGCGGCCTCGCCTGTGAGGTTCGGGGCGACGTTGCGACACACCGAGTGGGGGCACCGTTTCCCGAAGCGCGTCCGATCGATCTGCGCCGGCTCGCTACGGTTGACCGCTGGTGGCGCCTGGTTGCGGTATCGTCGCTCGCGGTAGCTGTTGCATGGAGTGTGGCATTCTTCAGCGCCCGAAATCCAAATCAGTTCAACCCAAAGGCGTCCACGCCATGGACTGCTGTTGAGGCGCTCAGCGCATGGGATGGAGAGCCGTACACGGCGTCACTCGTCCTCATGCATTCATACCTGCCGGCCGGCGGAAGCGGTCGGTACGAAGTAGTTCTCTTCCCGGTCTTTTTCGCTCTCGCAACTACACGGCTTGCGAAATCGAGGGCGTGGATTCCCCTCGCCATCACCTTTGGCGTTTTCTGGGTTGTGTGTCTTTATCGCTTTACGACATGGCGATGAATCAGTTAGGGCGGTCAACACGCGATGGGCCAGCCGGACGATCCCGCAGGTGCGCCCGGTAGAACGAACCGTGGCGGCGCACGCTGGCGCGATTAAGCGTCAGAGCGAATCGGCGAGGGTCAGCGCATCGCCAACGGTGTGAAAAGAGCCGGTGACTACAACGCTGTTGCCTTCAGTAACAGCGCTGTGGAGCGCGCGACGGAAATCCGGTTCCGCCGCCGCGGTCCAACCCTGTCCAGTGGCGAACGCTGCCGCATCCGATACGTCCCAGGCCCGCGTATCCGGCGCGCTTGGGGGCTGCGTGAGAACGATGCGGTCCGCTATCCGGGAAAACTGCCGAATCATTGTCTTCCAGTCCTTGTCCCTGAGAATCCCCAGCACGCCGACAATCGGACGCGGCGGGCCGACCGCCGCAAGTGTTCGAATCAGTGCCGCCATGGAGTCGGGATTATGAGCCACATCAAAAATGATTTTGCCGACACGCTGAAAGCGCCCCTGCAGGTGTACGGCTAACAGTGCCGGCGCCGCCTCCCGGGCGATCGTTCCAAACCCGGGTCCGGCTGCATTCAGCATTGTCATCGCCGTGCAGGCATTGGCCGCCTGTTCCGCACCGACAAGCCCCGTTCGAAGATGAACCAGCTGACCACTTTCGTATACGTCGAAACCAGTTCCTTCGAACGCCACGTCGATATTCAGTGGACGAAGCCGGTCCGACCCGCAAATGAGTTCGGATACGCCCACCCGTGCTGCTGCGGCGATGAGGGATTTCCTGGCCTCGTCGGGCATCGGACCAAACACGGCCGGCACGTTCCGTTTGAATATCCCTCCCTTTTCAGCAGCAATCATCTCCAGTGTGTCGCCGAGATATTCGGTATGCTCGACGGAAATTGACGTCACTCCGGCGACGAGGGGTGTGATGACATTGGTCGCATCCAGCCGTCCGCCGAGCCCGGTTTCGATGATGGCAATGTCTACCGCTTTGCTGGCGAAATGATGAAATGCCAGGGCGGTCGTGATCTCGAAGAATGTCGCACCGAGTCGCTCGCAATCAGGTGCCCACCGCGACAAAAAATCGACGACCTCGGCACCACTTATCTCTACATCGTCAACGACTATCCGCTCCCGAAAATCGATCAGATGCGGCGACGTGTAACGACCTACGCGCAGTCCCTTTGCTCTCAGCAATGCATAGAGAGTGGCTACGACGCTGCCTTTACCATTTGTTCCGGCAACGTGAATCGTATCGATTCGGTCATGTGGGTTGCCAAGCAGCGTGAGGAATGCCTGTGTCCGTTCGAGTCCGAATTTTGACGTGGCACCAGTGCGCGCAAAAAGCGTCGCGAGTGACTTCTCATACTCGCTCAGACTGTGTTCCGCTGGTCGATCCTGATCAGGTCGCAGTCCACCCCGACGACGCGGGCTTCCCACTCATGTGCCGCAATAACTGGCCGACGGTCTGCTTGAGGTCACGACGGTGAACGACGGCGTCGACCATTCCATGCTCGAGGAGAAACTCCGATGTCTGGAAACCTTCGGGAAGATCCTGACCGATAGTCTGCTTGATGACCCGTGGCCCGGCGAAACCAATCACTGCTCCGGGCTCTGCCAGAATCGCGTCGCCAAGCATCGCGTAACTCGCGCTCACGCCACCGGTGGTCGGGTTGGTGAGTATGGACACATACGGAATGCGACGTTCGGCGAGCTGCGATAGTATCGCAGCAGCTTTCGCCATTTGCATAAGGCTCAACACGCCTTCCTGCATACGTGCTCCCCCGGACGCCGACACGAGGATAAATGCAAACTTTCTCTCGAGCGCTTTCTGTCCAAGGCGCGCAATCTTTTCCCCCACCACCGAACCCATCGACCCGCCCATGAAAGCAAAGTCCATCACACCCAGACACGCAGGAAGCCCCGCGAGTTGGCCGGTGAACGTCATGATGGCGTCTCCCTCCCCCGACTTTGTGGTCGCCTTCACCAGCCGCTGGGGGTATTCAGGGAAGCCGAGCGGATCGGTGGAATGAATCTCTGTTTCGGTCTCTTCGGTGGTTCCTTCGTCGAGCAGCAGATTCACATACTCGATTGCCCTGATGCGCCGATGATAGTCGCAACTGGGGCACACATTGAGATTGCGGATGAACTTCTCGCGAATGTCCGTGTGGTCGCATCGTTCGCATTTTTCCCAGGCGTCGGGCGGAATTTCGTGCTTCTCGCGCCGCGGCTGCCGGGCCTTCTTCTCTTTACGAAACCATGCCATTGCACGAAATGTGTTCGGCTCGGCACGGGCAGGCAAGGCGGACGGGCCCCGTGGGCAAAGCGTTAGCGCGGCTAAGTCGCTGCGCGGTGGTGCTGATCAGCTCGTCTGGAACGCGGCCTTGCCCCTGCCCTCACCCGAGATACGAGCCAGTATTCCGACCGCCAGCCAGCAAGCCAGCATGAAGGACCCGCCGTAGCTGAAAAACGGCAGCGGGATGCCGGTGATCGGCATGAGGTTGAGCGTCATTCCGACATTTACGAGGACGTGAACAAACCAGCTCGTCATGAGGCCGAACGCAACCAGCGAGCTGAAAGAATCGTTCGCCCGACCCGCGATTCGCGTAATGCGGAGGAAGACAATGAGGAACAGCGTCAGCGCGAGAGTCACGCCGATAAAGCCTATCTCCTCTCCGACCACGGCAAAGATGAAATCGGTGTGTTGTTCCGGCAGAAACGCCAGGCGCTTCTGCGTTCCCAGTGTAAACCCCTTGCCGGAGAAGCCGCCCGAGCCGATCGCGATCTTGGATTGCAGGACGTGGTAGCCGGACGCGCGTGGATCGGACGATGGATCGAGAAACGTCAGCAGCCGGTTCTGCTGGTACGGCGCAAGCTTCTCCCAGAGTATGGGCGCGATGATACCGGTGCCGATGTTGGCAACCATCAACACGATGCCTTCGACAAGGTAAGGCCGGTAATAAAGCACCAATGCAGCGAGCACCAGAAACCAGGCGCCCCACAACCCGGTGCTGAACGCAAGGATACCGCTCACCAGCGGGCTGCCGAGGAGGAGCAGGAGGGGCCAGGAAACGCCCGACCAGTACAGCATTCCGAAGAAGATACCGATGAAGACGATTCCCGTGCCGAGATCCGGCTGCAGCATGATGATCAGCCACGGGACGCCAACAACGAGGGCAGGCTTCCAGAGATCGAGCAGAGACTTTGGCGGTTCCTTGCGCGCGGCAAGGACGTGGGCAAGCATCATCACGACCGTGATCTTTGCCAGTTCTGAAGGCTGGCCAAGCCGTACGCCGCCGATGGCGATCCAGCTCTTCGTACTTGCGGCCGTACCGGCACCGGCACCAATGACGAGGGTGAGCGCGAGGAGAAGCGTGGAAAAAATGTACGCGGGAACGGTCACCCACTCGAGAAACCGCACCGATGACCTGCTGATCCCGTAAGCGCCCAGCATCCCGAAAAGCAGCCAAACAAGCTGAGACTTGTAGACTTTTGCAACCGCGGTGGGTGTATCAGTCTGACCCGCTGAGTAGACCATCGCTACACCGAATAGCGATAGGATGAGCGCGGTAAGTACGAGCGGATAGTCCGCGACAGTGCGTCGCATCACTCGATTTCAGTCGTCGCAATCTCGATTGGCACCGCACCCGTGTAGCGGCCCATGATCTTCGACGCAACGCGCGCGGCCAGCCAGCCATGGTCGCCGAACTCCAGGAAAACAGCAACCAGAATCGTGGGCTTTTCCGCCGGCGCAAACCCGACGAACCACGCATGATCGACGTTTGGGTTTTCACTGTTTTGCGCGGTGCCGGTTTTTCCCGCAATCACCAACCCCTTGATTGCCGAGCCACCGGCAGTTCCGCGCGAGGAGACGACGCCGGCAAGCGCGGTGCGGATCGTAGTCCACTGGTTGGGGGAAAACGTAAGGACTTTTTTACGATCCGGATCCCGCTTCACTAGCGCCGGCGTTGCCGTGTGGCCGTCGGTCGCGAGCGCCGTGTAGAATTTCGCCATGTTCACCACCGTCTGCGAATTCTCGCCCTGGCCAATCGAAAGGTTCAGCGAGTTCGCTCCCGCCGTCCATCCCCGGGGGCCGTACCGCTTGTTGTAATAGGTTCTTACATCCCGAGCTGGAAAACGCGGCTTGTACTCGTTGGGAAGGTCGATGCCCGAACGATCCGCGAACTGAAGGTCGATGCCGCCCCCAACCAGTTTCGAAAGTCCGATCCGCAAGCCGAGCTGATAGAAGTAGACATCGCAGGATTTTTCAATCGCACCCGAAAGCGTCTGATAGCCATGCCCCCGTTTTTCCCAGCAGCGGAAGTATCGGCTGCCATACTGCATACCCCCGTTGCACGGAATGGACATGCGCTCTTCCAGCTTCACCACCTTGTTCTCCAGCCCTATCGCCGCTGTTGCCAGCTTCCACGTGGAAGCCGGCGGATACGTTCCCTGAATGACCTTGTTGAACAGCGGACGCCACGGGTCGGTATTCAGCTCCTTCCAGTAGTCTGCCGGTATTCCACCGGTGAAGCGGTTGGGATCGAAGCTCGGATTACTGTATAGCGCGAGAACCGCACCGGAATTCGGCTCGAGCGCAATGGCGCCGCCGCGAAGCGAGTCACCGAAAACGGAGGCTACGAACTTCTGCAGATCGAGGTCGATGTTGGTCTGCAGCGGCGGCGCGCCGCGAGCGTCCTTGTCAGGCCGCGGCCCCACTCCCTGAACGGCTCGCCCTCGTGCGTCAACCTCATCGTAGCGAACTCCCTCGATTCCACGGAGTACCTTTTCATACTGTTTTTCAAGGCCGCCCCTGCCAACGCTCTGTCCTGGATTGTATCCCTCGTACTGCGGCAGATTGAGATCGGATTCGGAAATCTCTCCGGTGTAGCCAACGAACGACGCGACCAGCGGTCCATCCGGATAGAATCTTTTCGGGACAGACTGAATGATCAGCCTGGGATAGTCGATCCGATGCTCCTCGAGAACCGAGATCACATCGATCGACGCGTCGGCAAGGATCACCGTCGGCCGGGTAGGTGCCCGCCGGTAGCGGCGCACGGCCCGGTTGATATCGGTTTCAGTGAGCTGAAGCGTCGGCTGCAACTGCTTGAGGGACGCGCGGAGGGAGTCCAGACTCGGCGCAGTGATAGAAACCGAATACGCCGGCAGATTCTCTGCGATAATCTGGCCCTTTCGGTCGTAGATGATTCCACGGGGTGCCGGCAGCGGTATGGGCCGCAGCCGATTTTCCTGCGACTGCACAGTATAGGCAGCGGTCTCGAGTACCTGTGCCCGGAAAAACGCGCCCAGCAGGAGGACGAATCCGACTGCCAGCGCAACCGAGCTGAGCCGGGTTCGCCGCGCGATATCATTAGGATGAAAACTCATGTGCGCGCCGGCTCGAGGAGGGGCCGCATGACAAGAATCAGCACCATGCCGGCGACCGCGGTTGCAGCTGCCGATAGCGGAGACCACAGCAGCAGTTGCTGGACAAGCTCGATTCCACCAATTCGGTTCTCAACCACGAAATAGATGACGTCAAAGATCCATTTGCCCAGAAAGAAAAAGAACGCGTTCAGTGCAATGTTGTCAGCGAAGAAGACGGCTTTCAGCCAGGAAGCCAGATACCCCACAACCGTCATTGCGGCCGCTCCGGCTCCCAGTGCGTCAGGGGTAAGCGAATCCGACACAAGACCGAGAGCCAGTCCAATAAGGGCGCCAGCCGCAGGCCTCACGCGAATCGCCGAAAGCAACAGTGCAAGCACGAGAAAATCCATCGGAGCGCGCCAGCCGAGTAGCGGGCGAAGCGTGTAGTGCAGCAGTACCAGAATCAGGAACAACATCGCCGCGCGGAGAGTGCTGGCGAGGTTCATCAGTTGCCCCTCGTAGGGCTAGGCCTCGGCGCCTGTCGTTCCAGTGAATCGCGTCGCAGAGAGTCACGACGTGCGGCTGCCCGACGTATTGCCTCCCGCCTGGCGACTGCTGCGGCACTTGTATCCAGCGGCAATCCGGCTTCTTCATTGATCAACGTATCGGGCATCAGCTCGGGCGGCAGTCCGCCTGGAATCGGGCTTGGCACACCCACTTCGCGGCGGGTGGTATCAAGCGCGGCACGTCGTGCCGCTGCCTCGGCCAACGCCGCGCTTTTCGCCGCCGAATCACCAGACACAACAATCCGCTGAGCTGCGGCCTCGGCAGCGGCAACGCTTGTCCACACGTTCTCAAAGCCTTTGGTTACGCGATCGGTTCTAAGTATCATCACCGCGCCAACGTCTGCTGGCGAAACCGCGGGCTTCAGAAGATATGTACGCGCCCAGCCTTCGGCCGTCTTGACCTCTTCGAGCACCGTTCCGACAGGAATGCCGCGCGGCCACACGCCACCGAGTCCTGAGCTGACAATTAACACGCCCGGCTTGAGCGCGCTTCGGAACGGTATTCCCCGCAGTTCCATCAGGTAGCCTGTCGTTGCGCTGGGGAGATGGGCCTGAACGATCCCGAATGCGGCTCCATCTTCCGACATTGCACTCACGCGGAAATCGGGGTGAGTCCAGATCATGGCCTCGCTCATCGTCGGATCGACAGTGCTGACCATGCCGACGACGCCCTCCGGGGCGATGACGGGACTCAGACGGCGCACCCCTGCATTTGACCCGGAAGTCACCGTCATCGTGGTGACATCCCGGACGCCGCGTCCATGGATCGCCTCTCCCGGAATGAACCCCCACCTCAGTCGCGCGCCCAATCCAATCAGCTGGCGGAGCCGGTCGTTCTCGTTCTCGAGCGAAGCGACGGTCATGGCTCGCAGGGAAACGCTGTCGCGGATCGCGGTGCGCGCATCATCGAGGAGGAGCGAACGGCGGCTTGCCTCCGCCCGCTCCTGGAGCATCACTAGTGGTGCGAGGAAAGTAGTTCGCATCGAGCTCGCCACGGGGTCGCGAAGATTGGGTGGCAACCCTCTCGCCACCAGCGCCAGAACAGCAGCGCCGCCGAGTATGATCAGATCTATGCGGCTGTTGCCAGCCCGGACAGCGCGTGCCACGACAGGTACCTCAGGTTGCCAGAACGGACCAGTATTTCTCCTCGTCATCGAGGATACGACCAGTGCCGCGTACCACGCAAGTCAGCGGATCCTCATCCACGTGAATGGGCAGACCCGTCTCCTGCGACAAGAGGACGTCCAGACCGCGAATCAGGGCGCCACCACCGGTCATTACGATGCCCCGTTCGACGATGTCGGCGGCGAGCTCGGGCGGCGTAATCTCGAGTGCGCGGCGGACAGCGTTCACGATCTGCTGAATCGGCTCCTGCACGGCGTCGCGGATCTCGGCGGAATGGATTCGAACGCTCTTGGGAATTCCCGACACCAGATCGCGTCCGCGAACTTCCATCTCGCGCTCTTCGCCAATGGGATACGCAGATCCGATCTGTATCTTCACCTGCTCGGCGGTAGACTCGCCGATGAGAAGGTTGTAGTTCTTGCGCATCGACTGGAGTATCGCCATGTCGAGCTCATCACCACCCGTCCGGATAGACGTGTCGCTGACAATACCAGACAAAGCGATGACCGCGATTTCGGTGGTGCCGCCCCCGATGTCGATCACCATGTTGCCGGTGGGCGTCTCAACGGGCAAGCCCACACCGATTGCAGCCGCCATCGGCTCGGCTACCATGAAGACTTCCTTGGCACCAGCGCCGAGCGCCGAATCGCGCACGGCGCGTTTTTCGACTTCGGTGATTCCTGACGGCACGCAGACGATCACTCGCGGCTTCACCTTGAAGACGTGATTCTCGATGATCAACGCGAGAAAATAACGCAGCATCTTTTCGGTAACGTCAAAGTCGGCGATGACGCCGTCCTTCATCGGTCGCACGGCAATAACGCCCTCAGGCGTACGGCCCAGCATGCGTTTGGCCTCGAGGCCCACCCCCTTGATCTTCTTGGTCTCGCGATCCAGTGCGACCACTGAGGGCTCGTTCAGCACGATGCCCTCTCCCTTCACGTAGATGAGCGTATTTGCGGTACCGAGGTCGACGGCGATCGCGTTTGCGGGAAAGAAAGATCCCGACTTGAAGGGCCAGCGCATGATGTCTCGTTAGTTCAAGAAAGAATCGGCATCTTTAAGAGGCAAGCCGAATGCCTCCGCAACAGCCGGGTAAACAACCTGTCCGTCAATCACATTCAATCCCTTTCGCAGGGGAACGCTGTCGCGCAATGCGGCTTTCCAGCCGAGGTTGGCGAGACGTAACGCATATGGGAATGTGGCGTTTGTAAGGGCGAGCGTCGAGGTGCGGGGCACACCTCCCGGCATGTTGGCAACGCCGTAATGGATCACGCCATCAACTACATACGTCGGATTCTCGTGCGTCGTCGCCTTGATCGTCTCCACACAGCCGCCCTGATCGATTGCAACGTCAACGATGACGGATCCCGGTTGCATCGTCTTCAAGTCCTCGCGGCGAACGAGCCGGGGGGCGATGGCGCCCGGAATCAGTACTGCACCGATTACCAGGTCAGCCGTGGAAATCTGCTCCAGAATATTATGACGATTCGAATAGATGAGTGTAACGTTTGCCGGCATCACGTCGGAAAGGTAACGAAGCCGCTCGAGCGAAAGGTCCAGCACGGTAACCTTCGCACCCATGCCCGCCGCCATTTTCGCCGCGTTGATCCCGACTACGCCACCGCCAAGGATGACCACCTTCGCCGGCGGCACGCCCGGTACTCCCCCGAGGAGCACCCCCCGTCCACCGTACAGCTTCTCCAGATACTTTGCGCCTTCCTGCACGGCCATTCGTCCGGCGACTTCAGACATTGGCGTGAGCAAGGGGAGCTCGCGCGAGGGAAGTTCGACCGTCTCATAGGCGATACAGGTTGCACCGCTGTCCATGTGCGCACGGGTAAGCTGCTCATCAGCGGCAAAATGGAAGTACGTAAAAATGGTCTGGCCACTCCGCATATGCATCCACTCGGGCTGGATCGGCTCCTTCACCTTCATGATCATGTCTGCGCCGGCCCAGACGGTAGCGGCATCCGGGGCAATCGTGGCGCCCACGTCGATGTAATCCTGATCGCGGAAACCGCTTCCTTCACCAGCTCCCTGCTGCACCGCCACGCTGTGCCCCGTGCCAACCAGCGCTTCCGCGCCCGCGGGCACGAGAGCGATGCGGTTTTCATTGGTCTTGATTTCCTTGGGAACACCGATCTTCATGCGATCTCTATTTTATGAATTTGGACAGAGTGCGCCACTAGGCTGCGGCGCGGGGACCCAGACTTACAATAGTTTGCGCGTCGGGCGCAAAGAATTCGGCGCAGACTTCGTCAACAGTGTCGCCGTCGATTGCATCGACGAGCGCAAGCAATTCGTCCAGCGTGCGATACTGCTCATCGTAGAGCTCAACTCCCGCCGCCCGGTACATCCGGGATGAGACGCTTTCAAGAGATAAGGTAATCTGACCCTTCAGCTGGCTTTTTCCACCAGTGAGCTCGTCGAGCGGTATCCCTTCGCGGGAAATTTTCTCGAGCTCATCGCAAATCGCCTCCGTCGCGAGTGCTGCCGTTTCAGGTGCCGTTCCAACGTAGATGCCGTGATCGCCTGCGTCTCGGTGGTAGGACTGAAATGTGTAAACGGAGTACGCCAGCCCAAGCTCTTCACGAATCCGCTGAAAAAGCCGCGAGCTCATGCCACCACCGAGCAGCATGCCGACGAGGCTCATCGCGTACCTCCGCGGATCTGCATGATTCATTGCGCGCGACCCGAGTATGATATGAGTCTGGGCACCCTCCCTCTCGAAATGGCGTACAACAGGGGGCAGAGGCGACGCTGGCGGGCACTGCAACCGCGATTGCCCCCCCGCAGGCACATCCGCCCATCCGGTCTGCTCGAGTACCGCAACGAGACGATCGTGCTCGATGTTCCCCGACGCTGCAACTACAATCTGATCGGGATGGTACGCACGTTTGTGGAGCGCGAGAAGGTCATCAACGCCGAGTGCCGCAACTGTATCCCGCGTACCGAGAATAGGCCGCCCCAAAGCATGCTCTCCCCACAATTCGGCACCGTGCAGCTCGAAGACCAGATCATCCGGCGTGTCATCGACGGTGTTGATTTCCTCGAGAACTACCTTGCGCTCCAGATCGAGATCGGACTGCCGAAGCAACGGATTGAAGATGAGGTCAGCCAGTACTTCGGCGGCAATCCCCACGTCGTCGTCAAGGACCCGGGCCTGATAGGCGGTGTGCTCGCGTGATGTATAAGCATCGAGAGAGCCGCCGAGAGTCTCGAGCGACAACGCGATGTCTTTCGCAGAGCGGGTTGACGTCCCTTTGAACACCATGTGCTCGAGCATGTGCGACACGCCCACCACGTCAGCGCCTTCATGAAGCGATGCGGCGCGCACCCATCCCCCCAATGCGACCGACCGTACTCCCGGCATGTGCTCCGAGAGTACGGTCAGACCGTTTGGCAATACAGTGCGGCGAAGTGCTACATCATCCGTCGTCGCCAGACCGCTCACTCTCGGCCGCGACCTCCGCCGCCGCGAGGCGGACGACTTCGTGGACGCCGGGGACGATCGTCGGACTGCCCGCCGGCTTCGGCCGTAACCCCTTCGCCGCTCTCGACGGCCGTCCCGTCCATTGTCTCGGGCGGTGAACCATTTCCTCTGGTGCTATCCGATGAAGGCTGAAATGGCGATTCGCCACTGCCCGCATCTTCCTTGGGAACAAGAGCCTTCATCGACAGACGAAGGCGCCCGCGTTCATCGCGCTCGAGAAGCTTGACCTTTACGCGGTCGCCTTTCTTGACCACGTCTTCTGTCTTGTCGGTACGGCCATGCTTGAGTTCCGAGATATGAACGAGGCCTTCGGTGCCCGGCATGATTTCCACGAACGCGCCAAAGGCAGTTGTGCTCTTGACGGTTCCTTCGTACGTATCGCCGATAATCGGTTCGGCGGTGAGAGCCTGCACCATCTGACGCGCGCGCTCCATGGCGTCTCCACCCACGGCCGCGATCGTAACGAGCCCCGAGTCGTCGACCGTGAGCTCCGCACCGGTCTCCTCCTGAATTCCACGGATCGTCTTGCCCTTGGGGCCGATGAGCTCGCCGATTTTCTCGGGGCTGATGTTCATCGTCACGATGCGTGGTGCATAAGCGGAGAGGTCGGCGCGCGGACCGTCAAGCGCCTTTTTCATTTCCTCGAGAATGTGGAGGCGGCCTTCGCGCGCCTGCGCCAGGGCCTCTTTCATGATCTCGAGCGACAGGCCCTGAATCTTGATGTCCATCTGGATGGACGTGATGCCGGCTTCCGTTCCAGCAACCTTGAAGTCCATATCACCGAGGTGATCCTCGGTGCCCAGAATGTCGGTGAGGATGGCGTACTTGTCGCCCTCCTTGATCAGGCCCATTGCGACGCCCGCGACAGCGCCGCGAATGGGCACGCCGGCATCGAACAGGGACAGCGAGCCACCGCACACAGAGGCCATCGACGACGAGCCATTGGACTCGAGAACGTCGGAAACAATCCGGATGGTGTAGGGAAATTCTTCGAACGGAGGGAGCACGCTTTGCAACGCACGCTCGGCGAGATTTCCGTGGCCGATTTCGCGACGGCTCGTGCCGCGCATTGGGCGGACTTCACCTGTCGAGAACGGCGGGAAGTTGTAGTGCAGCATGAACGACTTTGTGGTCTCGCCGGCATCGTCGATGGAGTCGAGACGCTGGACGTCCTGCGCGGTTCCAAGAGTGATGGCAACGAGTGCCTGCGTCTGGCCGCGAGTGAAAAGCGCCGAACCGTGTGCGCGCGGCAAGACCGACGTGTCGATGGTGATCTCTCGAACGTCCTTCGGGCCACGGCCGTCGACGCGGGCGCCGCTGTTCAGGACCTGCGCGCGAAGACTATCGTACTCGGCATCTCCGACGAGCGTCGAAATGTCCTTCCCGTTGTCCGGAAATTCAGTGAGCAGTGCGGTCGAGACCTCGGCCTTGACGCGCTCCACTGCCTGAATGCGGGTGTGCTTGTCTGCCTGATTGATCGCCTCGACAATCCTGCCTTCCGCGAGAGCCTTGACGCGGGTGACGAGACTCCCGGATGGTTCCGGCTTCTTCCACGCCATTTTTTCGGTGCGTCCCTGGGCAAGCAACTCTTCCTGCATGGCGATCAGTTCCTTGATCCCGCCGTGCGCAACCGTGATTGCTTCGAGCGTGTCAGCTTCGCTGATCTCGATGGCGCCACCTTCCACCATCATGATCGAGTCGTTCGAGCCGGCAACGACGATGTCCATGTCGCTGTAGGGGAGCTGCTGAAATGTCGGGTTGAGAATCCAGTTGTCCTGAACCCGCGCGATGCGAACGCCTGCGATCGGGCCAGCAAACGGGACTTTCGATGCGTTCAGTGCAAAGGATGTGGCGAGGAGCGCCAGCATGTCGCCGTCATTCTCCTGATCTGCGGAGATGACGTAGATGAAAACCTGGATCTCGTTCTTGAATCCTTCCGGGAACAGCGGGCGGATGGACCGATCGATGATCCGGCACTTGAGGATCTCCGTATCGTGTGGCCGTCCTTCACGCTTGATGAAGCCGCCCGGAATTTTTCCGGCTGCGTAGGCCTTGTCCTTGTATTCGACTGTCAGGGGAAAGAATGGGAGCGGGCTTTCCTTTTCGCTGGCGGTGATGGCGGCGAGGACCATCGTATCGCCAAACCGTACCAGGGCCGAGCCTGCTGCCTGTTTTGCCATGCGGCCGGTCTCGATTGAGAGCGTGCGGCCGGCGAACTCACGTTCGATGCGTTGTATCATTGACCTTGCTTTTTTCTAGAGAACACAAAGCGCGCGCGGACAGCAGAGTGCGTCCGCGCGCGCAACATCGTCAGAAGAGCCAGCTAGTGGCGGAGGCCAAGATCGGCGATGATCTTGCGGTAGCCTTCGAGGTCTGTCCGCTTGAGGTAGTCCAGCAACCGACGACGCTTGCCGACCATCTTCAACAGGCCCTGCCGGCTGTGATGGTCTTTCGCATGGGTGCGAAAGTGCTGGGTGAGGTAGTTGATGTTCTCCGTGAGAACTGCAACCTGTACCTGGGCCGAGCCGGTGTCTGTGTCGTGGGTGCGGAACTTCTCGATCGTCGCGGTCTTCTGAAATGCCATTGTAGCTGTGATCTCCGCGCGCGTTGCGCGCTGGTGTCTTTGGTGTCGTGGTAAGCCTTTAAGGATAGCCAGGCCATGGGGTTGTGTAAAGTAGGCGGGCTCCCGTGTGGCGGGCAGGCGTTGGTGCTGCAAATCAGATCCGCGTCAGACCGGGATGGGATAACTCGACACGGAGCCACGGAGGACACGGAGGAAAGGCAACTGCAACTGCTAAAGATTTGGGAACTGCGTGCGGGACAGGGGATGGGTGGTGCTGAGCGACTGAAGTCGTTAACCAAAGCGGCCAGCCTGGGCTCAAAAGATGCCAAGCTTCAGCTTCAGCGAGCAGCAATAATCTTGAGGACTGGAGTGCAGTTGTAGTTCCCCCCCAATAACCGATGGTTGCGTTGCGCTGAACTGCATGCGAGAGGAGATGCTCGAGTTCGCGGCAGTACTCTGTGTCTCCGTGTCCTCCGTGGCTCCGTGTCGAGTTATCCCATGCCAGTCTGCAACGGATCTGATTCCTGGCGAAAAGGCCAGCCTCAAACCCTCCGAGCCGGCCGAATACCCGGCGTACGTTCCGGGACTGTCCCCCAACAGAACTCCGGTCAACTTATCCGCGGAGCCCGAAAATCACCCCCGACAGACGACACGAGATACCTGTATGCTGCTGGTCCGCCAGATCATGTAGTAAGCCCGGCAAGGTCAAAAAGATGGTCGAGAAGTCGCTCGAAATGGCCCGGCTCAACGAAAAATCAGGGCTCGGTAAAAGGAGGATCATGACTGACTTCTGCTCGGAGCGTTACTCGACCATCGTGACAGAGGATTTAGCCGTCGAAAAACACCGGCCGACGGGATAGCACTTGCCAACGCTGGTTTGTCCAGCCGACGAGCACGTCGTAAGCAATCGCGGTGGCCGCGGTCGGTGCGGCATTAGTCTCAATCATTCGCACTGTTTGGCGCGACCGCGCATCCCGAGGCTGACCAGCCCGGTCATACGTGCCGGGGGGCAGAGTCGGCCGCGAGCGACCAACCATAACGACCAAGGTCCGAACTGCGGGACACCCAACCGACGGCATATCCTCGCCGGGCGCGGCGACAGCATTTGTGCAACTTGAGAACACGCTTGCATCCGCAACATCAACGCCTCTCCGCGCCAGCACGCGCAGCCTTGCACCTAGACCCATTGTGTCAGCCCGTACCCGAGCGTCCTGAACCGAGACGGTACCAGAATCAGATAAAAAGGGTCTCGGGTCAACGCGAAAGACCTGACCCGCTGCAGGCTGAACGCTCCGAACGATGGCTTCGAAGGTGACAGTGTCGGCCACTAGTCCCGTTGAAGGATCGACGCCGGACTTCACCTGGTTCCCGACGCAGGCGCTCGTACCTATACTGACGGTCAGGAGAGCTCCGAAATGGAGTGCAGCCTGACAGCCTAAGGAAGTCCTGAGCATGTTTGCGAGTTAGGCGTCTGTTTTCCTGCTGAGTCACTATGATTCAGCAGGAGAACGTAGTGGTCAAGTTCGTGTGCGAGAGCTTGGTCAAGATTCCTGCCGTCGCTCGAGACTTTGTTATGGTAATGATCCACCCAAACATCCTGCAGAACAATGCCAATCCTAGGCCCCGCCCAGCCGCCCTGATTATCGGGGAAAGAAGGGTAAAAGCCTAGTTTTTTTTCGCCCGTGCCCGCCAGTAGCGCGATTCCTGCATCCGCCAATTTCGAACAAACATCCCCTCGCTCTTTGATTCGCTGCAATGCGGCAATTGTGCGGCTGTGTCGCTCACTCTCCGGTGCAGGAACGGATGCATCACAGTAGCCACGTCTCCATGTGTTCGGCTGCGGTTGAGTGCAATCTGGTAAATCCTCATCAGGAACCTGATCGTCGTCGGTCCGAGCAGGCTCATAGGGATCACCGGGATCCGCGCCCGGCCCCCCTCCTCCCATATCGTCCCCCAAGTGCCTCCGCTTCCACACTGGTCGGTTCCGCAGATAGGAGCATCGGGCGGGTAGCAGTGCGGGTAGAGGCCACGGTCCCGACAGGCGCGAACCGTATCGGGCGGCAGGTCCATCGTGCCGATCTCTCCATCCGAACCGGGCGCGGCAGACTGCTTCGAGCGCTTTACGCCTAACTTGTGCTCTGTGAACCTGACCGCAGCATCCGTCCGCGGGATCACACAGTTAGCGACCATCACGACCTCTCCTTCTGCGTACGCTCGATATCTATAGGGCATGCTCGCGCCATCGCCAGCCAGTGCCCCCGCGGGAAAGCTCAACTGAAGCCGCCCATATCGGTAATAACCATTTCCTTCGCCAGTACGGACGCTAGTAAGGCAGTAGTATCGAAGCTCCGCGCTCGCAACTTGCTCCGCCAGTGGCGTAGCCCGTGTTCGTAATGAACCCTTGGGCCGAGGCTCTGTAACGCCATCGGTGCAAGCAGCCATTGTAACGAGGACGGTCGCGATGATTGATAGACGGGAGAAAAGCTTCGTCATTCGAATCCGGTTAGTGGTATTGTTACTCGCCCATGCGAGAGGCCGTTGTAGATCCGTAGAACAGAGAGCGTGAACCACCGGAGCCTTCGGCCTGTTACACGTCAAAAGCCGCGCCTGCAGCCGGCAATCCCAGACTGCCCAAGCGAACTTGATCTCATTCCATTGTCGCTTGAAGCTTCGCATCAAGTCTCGTGCCGGGGCCTCCGAAAACCCCGGCGAGGAGAAACACTCTCGCGAAGGTAGTTACGCGCCCGCGTCAGTGCGCGCGATTACCGTCCCATCGTGAAGCACCAGAATAAATTTCTGGTCCGCAACAAACTGCAACGCTGAGGTTAGCGCCCCGCCGGCCAGGTTTCTCGCGACGGCGTAACCCCGCTCCATCACGCCCAGCGGGCTTAGCGCGTTAAGACGCCCTGCCGTACCACCCACCTTTAAGCGCCGTCTCTCGGTGCCACGCACCATCGCCGCGCGAAGGTCGCGCTCGACGGTCCGCATATCGAGCAGCGCCGATGTCGTGCGCTGCTGTGCGCAACTCGAGATACGAGCGCGCTGCGAGTGGAAGCATGGCGAACAGGTCGACCAGCGCGTGAATCGCAGGTTCGGCCGCGACGGACGGCGTTGTTCAAGGTGTTCAAGGGGTCAGAGTTGTTGAAACTCAACATTAACTTCTGCCAGCGCGAGCACTCGCAACCTTGCGCGTCGGGCCGCGGTGTCTGCTCGCGCGCAGCGGGGCGTTAACGCCGACGGTACCAAAATCAGACGCCAGAAATTTTGGGCCAACGCGAAAAACCTGGCCCGCTATGGTCTGAACACTCGAACGACGGCTTCGAAGGTCATGGTTTCTGACAGTAGTCCCATTGTAGGGGCGAAGCCGATTTGGGCCCGGCTTCCGACGCATGCGCTCATTCCTGCATCGAGGGTCAAGCGCGTTCCGAAACTGACCGGAACCCTGCAGGTCGCCGTTCTAATCAAAAGCGCTAGTGTGACCACCAATGGCAACTGCAATAAAGGAAGTCGTAAGCCCGTTTAGGGTTCACCTATGCTGACCCATTGACGGCCCCTTGGCCGCGGAAAGTGCGAACTATCAGCTGAAGACGGGCCGAACCAATAACTATTGACGGTTTTTAATGAATACTCCAGCCAAAGCACCGATTAACGCACCCGAGACTGCGCCCTTTACGGCAGGGTATTTGGTCGACCCACAAGAGTTATTCGGCGAATTGGGACAAAAAACCGCGCCGCCCCATACCGCATGTCCAATCAGAGCGCCGGCGACCGCCCCCACGGCCGTTCCGAGGATGATTGGGCGGTTCGTTTGTCGACGCGTAGCGAGTCCAACGCTCCAGACCACACCGGGCCTTGGGTCGGCATAGGGCCGCACCGAGGTATAGGCAGGAGCAATTTCTAATGAGGGAACGATGCTTGGGTTCAGCAGCTGAGTTGAACTCTGACAAAACGCACTACTGGACGGAACAACGACTGCAGCTATAAGCACAAGCATCGCGGCGAATGAGCGGCGAGAAAATCTACTAGTGTTCGACTCTAGGGAGCTTGGTTCCGCCATAGTTTCTGACTCCACAAACCGAAGATGTTCAAGAAATTGCTACCATCGCGAAAGAAACAGATTCGGATCGCCCGGCATCGTGCCGGAAATGACGCCCGGTGTCGAATTCGCCTTGATCCAATACTCAACGTCGGCGGGCGAAAGAGACGGATACGCCTCCAGAATCTGTGCCACTGCTCCAGCGACGAATGGCGAAGCGCCGGACGTGCCTCCGAAGGTGCCGAAGGCCTGGCTCGAGGCGTTGATGGCTGCGTAGGTTCCATCGCCGGGCGCAAAAAGGTCGACGGTCGAGCCGAAATTGGAATACGCCATTCGATAAATAGATTGATCGAAAGAAAGCCAGCCAGCGGCAGCTACTACTAACCCAGGTGATACTCTGTTCGCGCGCCATAAATACGCATCACGGTTGTGGTTTCCAGCAAGCACCACAACGACAACGCCGTTGTCGGCTAGACTCTGTAAAGCCTGCAAGACGGCAAAACTGCCGCCGGTGCTACCATCGTCGCCGTAGCTCAGATTGACGACCGCAGGACTAATGTGATTTTGCAACACCCATTCCAGCCCATCGACGATGTCACCCGCACGCGCGTTACCGCTACCATCGTCATCGTCGATGCGAACGGAATGAATCGTGGCTTACTGATTGTCGATCGGGGGAGCACGCTGATCGATTCGATCAAGTCCCCACTGACTGGAAAACGTCAACGTCTGAACGTCGCCAGCATAGCTGAAGCCTTCTTTTTCGATGTATTCCACGACAGGACTCTTTGCCAGAAGAGCTGCCGCGGCGGGTGTCAGACCTTCAGCGACAAAGCCCTGAAACACCCTTTCGAATACTATCGACAGCTTCCCGCGATAAGGAAGAATTAAGCTTTCAGCTCGATTGGCAACGCCTCCAGGTCCATTCTTCAGTCGTACGATATATCGAATGACCGTGTCGCCGTGCGCTACGCTCCGCGCTGCTGCAGGCTGTCGGCTCGCCGCGGCCCCTTGCGGTTCTGTAGGTAAATCTTCAGTCGTACAGCCAACGCCAATGGCAACCGCGCCGAGGCATAGGATACGGCGAGGACTCCAGATCTTACTGATGAGTCTTTTCACAATCGTTCCCTGGGTAAAGGTGCACGTAATGAGGCCTTGCGGAGCGTTCCAGCCGCTACGCGCGCAAACATGTGTCCACCCTCCCCCCGCGTCAATAGCTTTGTCGATTGACCTCTCTCGGACAGGATGAGTTCCGCTCACTGGCTCTCGATGACCTGCATGGCAAAAGAGAGGATCGTGCATCCTCCAAGCGGACCAATTCCAGAAGTAAGGCACCGCGGGGAGCGAAAATGGTGATCACCACCTAGGCGATCACTAGTCACGCACTAGGACCCCATAAAGAGTTCGCTGAGTCACGCGCCGCCCGCAGGGCAGCCTCACGAGGTTACGAGCGCGCCTGCTGCTCCCTTTCCTCGACTCGCGTCGCCACCTCTCCGTCGCGAAGCAGAAGTTTGAATTGCCGGCCGGGTAGTCCAGCAGCCGCCGACGCTTGCCCCATCTTCAGCAGGCCCTGCCGGCTGTGATGGTCTTTCGCATGAGTGCGAAAGTGCTGGGTGAGGTAGTTGATGTTCTCCGTGAGAACTGCAACCTGTACCTGGGCCGAGCCGGTGTCTGTGTCGTGGGTGCGGAACTTCTCGATCGTCGCGGTCTTCTGAAATGCCATTGTAGCTGTGATCTCCGCGCGCGTTGCGCGCTGGTGTCTTGGAATCCTCGTAAGCCTTTAACGATAGCGGGTTTAGGGGTGAGTATAAAGTATCCTGACTGCGATTGCGAGGGCGATTCAAGGATCGGGACGGGCTGTCTGCTCACGGCGGGCCCGCCGTCGGCCGGGCGGCTGTATCGCAATGCGACGCTACAATCGGCGACAGGTCGAACGCAATGCGGAAGCTGGATGCTGCGGGCGGTGCTGCGTCAGGCGGGTTCCCGTGCGATCGCCGCCACGCGCGCTTCAACGACCCCATCCTGCAGCAGCAGATCGAATTCCTGGCCATGGCTGAACTGCGAGGCCGAAGCGAGAGTTTCGCCGCTCAGGTTTCTCGCAACCGCATAACCGCGGGCAAGCGTTGCCAGCGGGCTGAGCGCGTGGAGGCGGCCGGCTATGGCCGAAACCTCCCTGCGCCGTCTTTCCGCACCCCGATTTGCGGCGGCACGAAGGTCACGCGCGGTGTTGCGAAGACCCCCCAGCGCGGTCGCGTTTCGCCGCTCGGCGGCCGACGTGATACGAAACCGCTGCGACTCGAGCACAGCCAGTAAATCGGCAAGCGCCAGTACGGCGGTCTCGGCTGCAACCGAGGGGGTCGCCGCGCGAAGGTCTGCTACGAGGTCGCACACCGAAACGTCAATTTCATGCCCCACTGCAGTGATGACCGGAATCGGGCAAGCTGCGATCGCGCGGGCAACGCGTTCATCGTTGAATGCCCAGAGATCTTCGCGCGATCCGCCGCCCCGGCCGATGATGAGAAGGTCAGCTTCTCCCCACCGCATCACCCGCGCGATCGCCCGACATACCTCCCGCACTGCCGTGTCGCCCTGCACCACTGCCGGGCACACCACGATCTGCACACCCGGCCGCCGGCGGCGCGCAACAGAAATGATATCCTGCAGCGCAGCGCCTCCGGGGCTCGTAATGACAGCGATGTTTTTCGCGAAACGCGGAATCGGCTTTTTTCGCTCCTGCGCCGTGAGACCCTCGGCATTTAGCCTCGCAATGGTCAGATCCATTGCCTTTCGCCACAGACCCTCGCCCGCGGCTTCGAGGCGAATGACCTTGAGCTGCAGCGTTCCCCGAGCGACGAACATCGTCATCTGCACCAGAGCGACTACTTGCATCCCGTCGTCAGGAGGCGCGGGAATTCGATACTGATCCCGCGACCACACCACGCAAGCCATCTGCGCCATCCTGTCGCGCAGGGAGAAATACCAGTGTCCATTCCGATGCGGCTTGAAGTCCACCACTTCTCCGCGCACCCAGAACTGACCAAACGACCGCTCGACAAGTGCCCTGGCTGTCTCGTTGAGATCTCCGATGCTTACGGCCGACTCACGGGTAGCACCGGGCACCGCGCCCGGTGCCCCAGTATCTGCCGGCGGTCCGGCAAAATCGAACGATAGGTGTCCTCGGGGCGCTTTCATGACGTCCCGTCGAACTCCTCATTGGGGTCACCAGGCGATTCACGTCGCGTCGCCGCGCGGATCGTGTTCGACAGCAGCATCGCGATCGTCATTGGCCCCGACACCCCCAGCACTGGAGTTATCGGCGACGGGTGTGCTCGCCCAAGTCGGCCGTGCGCCGGTGACAAACGGTCACGGTGCAATTGGCCGTCTTTGAGTCCCGGCATCACAAGGTAGCCGCCGGGGCAGCCTCGCCCTCCACCGCGGCCTCACAAACGACGATCTGCGCAGCCTGAGTTAGAGCAAGCCGAAAGCGACCAGCGCGTCTCGATAGTGTGTCGTTCCTGCATCAATCACGTCATCGCTGAACCAACCTGCAAATTTCGAATTGTACGCTGTATTGAAGTAACACTCGGTTCCTGGCCGATTGCCGGGATCGTCAGATCTAGTGCAGTCTGGGGATTGCGCCCCAAACAATTCGTCAATGTCAAACGGATGAGCCTCACTTCCTATGTTGTTATCCGGCCGGATCCCGTCACCGCCAGCGTACCCCCAACCGGCTCGTTGGTTGTACCCAACGCCAATCGCATCGCAGTCATCGTACGAGCGCTGATCGCAGCGGTATTCGGTGTTGTAGTTCCCATGATGAGCGCCAGAGACGTAGATCCAAGGCCGGGGGCCTGTATAGGTATACTCGTGGTGGGCATACGTCCTCGTTTCGTCGAACCACCATCCGAACGTCGCGCCCCAGTGAGCGGAAGTTGTGATGGCCTTGATAGCCATGGCGCCGGGGTGAATTACCGTGATGATAAATTCCGAGTCGCCATGATGCGACACTGGCCTGCCATCGTAGTAATAGGACAAAAGGTAGCCAATGTGGATATATCCATTGACAAGCGTTGCTGTGTAGTGCGGTTCGCGACCGGCCAGTGTTTCCCCAACCGCGAAAACCAATTGCGGCTCGAAAGCCTTGGCAAGAATTTGCTCGCACTCGTCCTTGATCCCATCGACATCTCTATCATTGGAACCGTCAACAGCGCTGTATCCGCCGGCGACAGCTTGGCATCCCGGTTCGATATTCGCCGGGGGTCCGAGGGGTTGATATCCGGGCGCCGGCTCTCCGATGCATTCGTCCATCGTCTCGTCGCAGCAATACGGGTCACCGTCGGGTTCGCAGGTGCCACTTGACTGCGCGGAGACTCGCTCGTATGGCGCGCTAATAGTGCCCCTGTTCGCCCTCCTTCCCTTGGCCCGTGCACCCTCGGGATCCGACGGAAAAGCGAACGGGACCGGAGAAATTACAAGTACTGGCCACGGCGCCTTCCCCGCGAGCGAAACGTTCTTGGGTCTGCCGGCGCCGTCATACCCAGTAACCCGTATTCGGCCTGGCGCCTCACGCTGAGTCAATGCAGTTCCCACCACAACGAGATTGCTTGATCCGGTCCAAGCTATTCGATCGGCGGCGGAGCCCACCCCCATCGCAAGCGGTGGGAGGGATCGCACTAAATCCCAAAACTCTCCGCTTGTAATGCCGATATAACGTGCGGCGGTTTCTCCTATGGCGCGCCCTCGAGGCCCTTGCAGATAGCTCGAAAAATGGACCGCGTGGTAAGGGAAGGGGCTGTCTCGCAAGTCTTCGAGCAGCCGCATACGTAGCGCAGTGTCGGCTAATGCGATCGCAAGCCCACGCGCGAGTTGGGCAACTGACGTGTCCGTCACGTTCGCAGCCGTATTACTGGTCTGCGCTAATGCAATATTCTGGGTCTTCGCGTCAGTTGGTATTTCGCTGGAGCAAGCGGCCCCAGCCGCTATTGAGAAGAATGCGGCGATTGTTCTCAGGCGAGCTTCCATAGTTCAGTTTCCCGATGTCGAGTTGGACAAGCTCGTTATGACCGCGGACAAATAACATCGCTCACCCATCCGTGGAAAATGAATCTGGTCGAAAGCCTTAAAAACCACCAGCGCCGGGAGCGACGTGGCAAGCAACGACAAACTTCACCGAGCGGCCCCGACCACAGCGCCAACGACGACTCCTACCGCAAGTCCGATGGCCGTCCCGGCATAGACAGGCGCCGGGTCGTCGCACCGATTGCAGGCCGCGCTCACCGCTAAGAACCCGGCTATAGCGCCGATTATCCCCCCGATTGCTCCTCCTTTGATCGCGGACCGTGCACGTAGGCTGGGCCTGATGCCGTCGGCTTGGGCGGCTCCATGCATTGTGGCGATCTGCCGACGTTCGGTAGGCAGATACCTTAGCTCGACTGTTTTCTGCGGCATAGCAACACGCGCCAGTTGTTGCGCAAGGATCGGCGTGGGCCGACCGAACCCTGCTACCAAGGCGGCGAGCAAGACCGCTATCGGTGCTTTTCTGATTGGCATGTGGACTCCTCCTCTCGAGCAAACTCGACCCATCCCCATCGGCGATGTTACCTCACCGATGGGGTAACACTGTCCAGCGGACGCTGTTCGAAAAAAGTGCCACCGGTTGCCGCAAGAATGTACTCAAACTTTGAGGGTATGGGAATCCAGACTTTTCCCTGCCAAAGCGCAAACTTTCACTAATTGAATCATTGACCGGCAGGGAGGCGCAGCCGGGTAGCCAAGATAGCCGGAAGTCGACTGGGTGGCGATCCCGAGGTCTCATGCGAACGTCCCCGAGTGCCCGGCGCTTCGGTGTGCTGGGATGAGCAACGCCGCTCGCGCCGCAGAGCGAACCGTGTTGGAAAGCAACATCGCAATCGTCATTGGGCCGACGCCTCCTGGGACGGGGGTGATTCGGGAGGCAACTTTTCGTACCGATTCGAAGTCGACGTCCCCGACGAGCCGGAAGCCCCGACTTGCACTCGCGTCTGTGACGCGATTCACGCCGACGTCGACAACCACCGCACCGGGCTTTACCATATCGCCTGTAATGAGGCCGGCCCGCCCCGTAGCCACAATGAGAATATCGGCGCGACGGGTATGCTCGCTCAAGTCCGCCGTATGCCGGTGGCAGACGGTCACGGTGCAGTTGGCCGTCTCCGTGTCCTGCATCATGAGGGCAGCCATCGGCTTGCCGACAATATTGCTGCGTCCGACGATCACGCAGTGCCGGCCACCGGTTTCGATCTGCGAACGCTTCAAAAGCTCCTGAACTCCGGCAGGAGTGCATGGCACGAAGCCATCGCGTTCGCCCACGATCAGCTTGCCGACATTCACCGGATGAAAACCATCGACATCCTTGGCCGGGTCAATCCATCGGATCACGGCGTCGGCATCCATCTGCGGCGGCAGAGGCATCTGAACGAGAATGCCATGAATTAATGGATCCCCATTCAATCCGCCAATGATCTCCAGAAGCTCGGCCTGGGGCGAGGTTGCCGAAAGCCTGATGGTAACGCTGTGGATTCCGGCCTCCTCACAGGCCTTGCTCTTTGCCCGTACGTATACCTCACTGCCGGGATTCTCACCGACGAGTACTACCGCCAGGCCGGGCCTCACTCCCCTGGCGACCAGTGCTTCCACATCCGTCGCAATGTCGTTGCGGATCGCGCGTGCAATCGCTACACCGTCGATTAGCTCAGCGGGCAAAATCCACCGCGCGGGTCTCGCGGATGAGCACGACTTTTATCTGTCCGGGATACTGGAGCTCGGCCTCGATTCGGCGCGCAATCTCTTCGCTCAGCGACGACATGCGAACATCGTCCACCTCGTCGGGGGTGACAATGACACGCACCTCCCGGCCGGCCTGAATCGCAAACACTTTCTCAACGCCGCGGTAACTCGATGCAATCTTCTCGAGCCCTTCGAGCCGCTTTACATAGGTCTCGAAAGCCTCGCGCCGAGCCCCGGGGCGCGATCCGGAAATAGCATCCGCGGCCTGCACCAGAACCGAAATCTCGCTCTCGTGGGGAACGTCGTCGTGATGCGCCGCGATACAGTTGATCACCAGCGGGTGCTCGCCGTATCTGGTGGCCATCTCGACACCGAGCTGGACATGAGTGCCCTCGTGTTCATGCGTGAGGACCTTCCCCATATCGTGCAGCAACGCACCGCGGCGGGCCATCGCAACATCGAGCCCGAGTTCAGCCGCCATTATGCCGGCCAGCCACGCGACTTCCTGCGAGTGATTCAGAATGTTCTGGCCATAACTTGTCCGCCAGCGCATGCGGCCGATGAGCTTGATAACTTCCTGGTGCAGCCCGTGGACGCCGCTCGCGTATGCCGCCCGCTCGCCGGTATCGATGATTCCGATATCGACTTCCTCACGCGACTTGGCAACCACCTCTTCGATCCGCCCCGGATGGATTCGTCCGTCGGCGACCAGTTTTTCCAGTGACAGCCGTGCGACCTCTCGTCGTACCGGATCAAAACATGAAACCACCACGGTATCGGGCGTATCGTCGATGATGACGTCGACGCCTGTGGCGAGCTCGAACGCGCGGATGTTTCGCCCCTCGCGGCCGATGATGCGGCCTTTCATCTCGTCATTTGGCAGCGATACTGCGGAAACCGTCGTCTCGGCGGTCTGGTCGGCGGCAATCCGCTGGATGGCCAGCGCGATGATCTTCTTCGCTTCCCGGTCAGCGTTTCGCTTGGCCGTCTCGCGGATATCACGCAGCCGGTTGGCGGCGTCTGCCTGAGCCTCGTCAGCCAGTCGCTGCATCAGCTCGTTCTTCGCCTCCTGGGCGGAAAGTCCGGCGAGCTGCTCGAGCCTGCGCCTTTCTTCGGCGACCAGCCGGTCGAGCTCCTGATCGCGGGCGGCAAGGGACTCGTGCCGGCGCGTGACTTCAGCAACCTGCGCGACAGCGTCCCGCTCGCGCTGTTCGAGCACATCGTACTTGCGGTCAAGGAGGCCTTCTTTCTCCACGACGCGGCGTTCCTCTACCTCTATCTCGTCACGCCTTTTTCGGGCCTCGAGCTCCCAGTCCTCCCGAAGCCCGATCAGTTCTTCCTTCCCGGTAAGAACCGCGTTCTTGCGCATCGACTCGGCTTCGCGGGCGGCGTCGTCGAGGACGCGCTTTGCGGTCTCCTCGGCCGTCGAACGGGCGCTGAGCTGCCTCGAGACCTCAGAACGTCTTCCCCTGCCCTGCCCAACAATAAAAAAAACCGCGGAGGCGGCGGCGACAAGCAAAGCGCCGGCCGCGGTAAGCCACGCCGAATCAGTCATTTGACAGATCTATGTAGAGCCCGCGGCAGCGCCACAGGCGGCCCCAATCGCGCCGAAAAGTCGTCGCGTGTCTGGCGTAAACCTAATCGCGCCGCTTTGCGGGAGGGAGCCAGGGACGTATTTCCTCGGCCAGACCATCGATTCGTGCCGAAAGGCGGCTGGCTTCAGCACGCGCCTCGAACAGCTCGCCGGCAATTCTGAGCGCCGCGAGAATCGCAGCTTTGTGGATCTCCAGCCTTGCTTCGCTCTCCATCGTCTCGCCAATCGCTCGATCGACGTAGGCAGCAACCGCCTGCGTGTGTTCCGGGCTGGTCTCCGTTTTCAGGGTGTACTCACCGCCGACGATGGTGACTTTGACCGTGTTCCGGCGTACCGTCACTTGGCGGCGGCCTCGTGCTGCTGGCGAAGGAAGCGGATCCGGTCGAGCATCTGCCGGGTGCGTATTCGAGCCAGGTCGACCCTTTTTCTGAGATCGGCATTTTCACGCTCGAGCTTGTCGACCCTCTCCGGGCTCACCCGGGCCGACCCCGCAGCGGCATCGAATGCCTTCACTCGCGACTCCGCCTGCAAAGCCCGGCGCCGGAACGTCGTGAGTTCGTCACCCAGGTGACGCACGAGTTGCTGCAGGTCCTGAAATGCCTGATCAGGACGTTCGTTGTCTGATGCCAAGTGCTGTCTCGAGCGATTTAAGAATCTTCGCGATGCGACCCTCAATTTCCCTGTCACGTAGTGTGCGCTCGCGATGCCGGAACGTCAACGCCCACGCAATACTTCTGTTTCCCGACTGAACACCGGGGCCGCGGAACTCGTCGAACAGCACGAGTGACTCGAGCAGCTCTCCGGCCTGCTGCCGTATATGGGTTTCGACAGTGGCAGCGGCTACGGAATCGGGGACGATCAGGGCGAGGTCTACCTGCATCGCTGGATTCGCGGGAATAGGCGAATAGCGCCTGAATGTTGCTACAGGCGTCTCGCGGACAGTCCCCGTTTGAGGAGCGGCGTGGCCGGGCGCCGGTGATACTGAGGGAGCAGGGGCAACCTGTGGATTACTCTCGAGGTCAATCTCGATGCCGAAGGCAGCTGACGCCCAGACAGGTGCATCGAGTGGAAGAAGTGCCACCGAGCCGGCCTTCACCGCGTCGACAGTCAGGGTCCAGAGGTCGCCATCACTTGCCGGGACCGCGTCGATGATTGACACAGGGTAAGCGGCACGGGCCAGAGCCAGTCCAAGCGCTTTCGCGTCCCATTCATCAAACACGGGAGGCCGCGGCTCGGTGAAATGAGCAGGCCTGCGCTCGCCCATCACGACTGCACCGACACGCAGTCTTTCGGCCGGGGCACCGGTATGCGGGTCGCGCTCAGCGCTAAACACCGTCCCAACCTCGAACAGTCTCACGTTTCGCTGCATGTGCGCGAGGTTGTACTCAGCTCGGCTCGCAAGCGACTCGAGAACCGAGGTCCGAAGGAACGCTTCGTCATCAGCGAGCGGATTCCGAACGCGCAGGATATCGTCGCCAGTCCGGACGAACGGCATGGGCCGGGCCTCGAACAGACCGGCGGCCAGCGCAGCAGTGCGAACACGGTCTGTGGCGAGGTCAAGCGGTGCGTCGGGCACGGTGCCAGGCCGAAACGGTCGAATGTCGGAAGGAAACTCAGAGTATCCGTAAAGGCGGGCGACCTCCTCGACCAGATCGACTTCGCCGACCACGTCTGCCCTGTAGCCGGGCACCGTCACAGTCATGGCGCCGGCACGCATATCGACAGTGAAGCCAACGGTCGACAGATGGCTCGCAATTACATCCGCGGGAATGTTGACGCCAAGGATCTGAGCAACGCGGGCAGGTCGAAGGGTGATTGCTCTGAACGGGGGAATAGACGCACCCACGTCGATGATATCCCCGGCGAGCCTGCCCCCCGCAATCGCAATGATGAGATCTGTCGCGTACTCGATCAGCCCGGACATCGCAGACGAATCCACACCGCGCTCGAATCGGTAGCTGGCGTCGGTGGAGATACCAAGCCGGCGACGAGTCGCTCGCACGCCGGCGGCGTCGAACGCCGCCACTTCGAGGAAAATATCTGCAGTCGCCTCGGTGACTTCGCTTGTCCTGCCGCCGATCACGCCGGCGATCGCCTGCGCGCGTGCTCCGTCCGCGATAACCATCGTTTTCTCGTCGAGGTGCCGGTCGACACCATCGAGGGTAACGAGATTCTCCCCTGGCCGTGCCCGTCGCACGACTATTTGCCGTCCGTCCAGTTTTGCCAGATCGAACGCATGCATGGGATGTCCGAATCCATGAAGCATGTAGTTCGTGGCGTCGACAACGTTATTGATCGAGCGCCCGCCTACCGCCTCAATCCGCTCGACCAGCCAGGCCGGACTCGGGCCGACCGTAACACCAGTTATATGGGCTC
>JBBJNV010000023.1 GCA_037721215.1 Gemmatimonadaceae bacterium | reverse complement strand
CCTTCACCCATGAAAGACTTATCGATCGGTCCAGACTGCGCAACGAGCGGTAAACCGCCGTGTCGAGTTCGATCTCGGCAGATTGAGGATAACGCTCCGCGCCATCCCGGCCCTGCATCACTGCCGGACGCGGGAAGCGAACGAAAATCGGTTGCGTGAAATGCGGATGACGAACCATCAACTGTCCTTTTTCGAGCGTCGCGAGCCGTGTCCGCGTAGCTGGGCTCAAAACAGAGTAGCCGGGAGTCGACAGCTCGTCTGCGTCCATTCGCCCGTAAAGAGCAGTTCCGGAATTGCCGGCGACTCTGCGATGCACCTGAGATCGGAATTGTTGCGCGCTGAAAAGAACCAGTCCGAGATACCGGCCTCGCTCCGCAATGTCGAGAAGCATTTTGCGTACGTAGGTTTCGGGTCCGTCGCCCGGCGCGTACTTGTTGAGTTCGTCGACGAATACAATCAGGTGCTTGACTCCAAGATCACGCCGCTCGAGGTGTTCGCGAAGTCGCGAAACGATGCGCGCGAAAATCAGATCCTGTGCGTCCTCCTCGAGCGTGGCGACGTCCACTACGTACACCGCACGGTCCTCGAAGCTCCCGAACGGAAGATCGCTTACGTCCCCCGTATCAGTAACAAGTCCGGCGCAACGCGTGGAGATGTTCGACAAACGGTTGCGGACTTTCCTGATGGTGGCAATGTGATGAGTGCGCCACGATTCCGAATTGGCCCTCTCCAGCCCGCGGAGAAGATCCCGGAACCACGCTTCCAGATCGGCAAAGGACTGAACTGTATGTTCGCGCGAAAGATGCGCATCCTGATCGAACTTCCTGTCGACGACCCGCTCTTTTATGAAATCAATGAGGGCATCAGCTTTTGCATCGATGTCGTCCTTGTTCAGCAATACTTCAGCGTACTGGAGAACTTCCCTCAGCCCCCACGTGAGGGGCGTAACGTTGTCAAGCAGTGCCTCGTTCGAGCGGAGAGTGTTGAGACCGAATCCCTTCGCGTTGTACGGCGCGAAGTAGCGGACGTTCTCGAACGGCGCAGGCTTGACACCCATCTTTTCATAAAGCTCGCGGTCCCTGTCCTCGAGGTGTCCGGGCTGATCGAGGAAACACAGGTCCGGACCCTTGACGTTGAAGCAGACTGCGGCAATTGAGCCTTTGCTTTCCGGGAAATGAGCAAACACTGACGCGAGCAGCCATTCGATAGCGCTGGTTTTCGTGGCAAGGCCCGACATGCCGGAAATATTGAGATGAGCCGCTTCCGGACCGAGCAGAAAATCGGCATCGAGGTAGATGACCGAATCTGTCGCGCCCGCGCGGTAGACGCCGACGGGTATGCCCGTGCTTGCGCCCTCCTTCAGATATCCGTCCATTCTCAGCGCGACTGCAACGTCCTCCTCGCCGGCAAGAAACACCTGGCCCATTGGGACAGGCTGAAGGGGCTCTTCCGGAATCTGTCGCAGTACCGCCGCAGTATACAGCCGGATCTCCGCACGTTCGGTCACCGCGAAGCCCGCATTTGCGGGTGACCCGTCATGGCCCAGCACGTCATGCATCGGCGAATGCAGATCCGTATAGCTGAATCCCTCGATTACAACGCCGTAGATCTGAGGGATCTGACCCTCGACGGGGTTGGCGCCTTCAACTCGCACGATAGTCCCGATCCCCACCGGCGACGAAAGCGCGGTCCAGAAGTGAAATTCGTGTGGCGTATTGGGTCGCCGCTCGGTAGCGACGACACGGCCAAGCGGATCGCTCAAGAAATCGCCCTCAGAAATTCTTCGGTATCCCGGATTCCGTAAGCGAGCTTGTCCCACCGCCCGTCGGGCATCGCCAGCGGCGCACCTTCGGCGAGTATCCAGCCGGAGACCTCGTCGGCACGGGCTGCAATGTCGCCGCCGTCGGCTACCTCTACTCTTACGAGCCCGAACAACGCATCGCGACCCGCCGGCTTTCGTATCCTGAGATACCAGCTGGCAACCGCGTGGCGAGCCCTTGGGGACACCCTGAACACCGATGACCGTTCGCCCGCGCCGAGCGCGGCGAGAGCGCGGAATGCATCGCCATCGGCATAGAGGCGGCGATGAGTCTTGACGACCCCGACCGCTAACCATGACGTCGATATCGCGGCACTCGACGTGATACTCCCGTCGATGAAGAGCGCCGAGCGCTCAGTTGAACACCATGATTCGGCAAGTCGTTGCTCCAGCAGCTCGCGATCCCTCTGAACGCTCTGCACCGCGCTTTCCATGAGCGCGGCCGGATGCCGTGACGGGAATTTGCCCTGTGAGTTGACGGCTGCGGTATCTACTACCTGCGGATGGTTCAGAAAGGCTGAATCGAGGTCGTCAAGGTATCGAAAGGGGACGTAGTACCGCCGTTCCACCGCCGGAGGAAATCGCTGCCACGCAACCAGCCTTCTGTTCACACGTACGCGAACGGCGGCCGACACAGTCGCCCACACGATCGGAATTCCTCCAACCTGATTGACGATGCCGATACTCTGCGTGCCATCGACAAATGCGCCGAATGCGCTGTAACCCGGAGTTTGGCCCGACCGTGGGACCACCCTCGCGCCAAACACTGTTCCCTCGATAACGTCCGGCTCGACAATGACCGCAGGGTCGTCTGCGCGGCCGTATCTGCTTCCGTCGGTCGCGAGTTCCTCGACAGTTGTGGATCCTGCGATGCGGCTTGTAATAAACCTGCGCGCATCATGAACCGAGGAGGGCCAGGCGTCGCCAGCTTTGGCTGACGTTGCGTGATGCTTCACTCCAGTCCAATGTCCCACGCCTGCTCCAGATCCTTTTTCGAGTATGCGCGGAAAGCAGTCAGCGTCTGCGTGTTGCGAAGTCCCGGCACAGCGGAGATATGCTCGGTTACGACTCTGGCGACACCCTCATAGTCGGTGACCTCCACCAGTGCGACAAGATCCCACTCTCCGGATACCGAGTAAACCTGCGAAACTCCCTCGATACCGGCCAGCCGCGTGGCGCACTGGGGGATGGTCTTCGGGTCGGCTTTTATCAGGACAATTGCGGTGATCATGCGAGGTGCGTTGAGTGTCGGTGGCCGGTGGCACGACAGTGGGCAGTGCCATCTTGAAGCTGCTATACTTCTTCCCTGCAGCGAGCATCGCGGAGGGACTGATAATAACAGTATCGGCGCGGCGGAAGCTGCGCCATGTTGCATCCAGGAGCCTGCACAGTGGAATCGGAAGAACGGGAAGATCGCGGCGCGGGACGCAGCCAGAACGTAGTCCATACACTGCCGCGTTCGATGGCTTCAGTCCCTGGATTTCTGACGGGTCCACTCGAGCGGGTTGACCCATCGGCGGGCTCCACTCAGGTGCTCGTGCTGACGTCGGATGCGGAGAACGCGGTGGCATTGGCCGAAGCCGTGCTGAGGATGGCGGGTCCCGCAGGGGTCGAGTTGTTCCCGGTGACGACAGCACGGCGAGCGGCCCGGCTGATGACCGGCCGGCCGGTGCTCGCAGTTGCCGGCTCGCCCCGCGACATTCGCGAGCTCGTTCAGGGAAGTCACCTCAAGCTCCATGAGGTCAGGACCGTCGTTCTTGCGTGGGCCGACGAGATTCTGGCGGGCGATCCCGCGGATGTGGAGGCGCTCGAGTCGGTCATGGGGGAGTTGCCGAGGGACGCCGCCCGGGTGGTGGTCACGAGTCGGTCCGAAGGCCGGGTCAACGCTTTCGCCGAACGGTACCTGAGGCGGGCACGGCGGGAATCGGAACCTGTCCTAAGCGAGGACGCTGCCCCGATTGACGTTCAGTATGTGATGGTTTCCGCATTCGGCCGGTCTGCCGCCTTACGTCGCTTGCTGGATGACCTCGACCCCCCATCTGCCACGGTTATCGTACAGTCTGAAGAGTCCGAGGCCGAGGCGGGACGGGCGCTGCGCTCGCTCGGGTACGGGGGCGAGATGGCCCAGGTTCAGGTGTCCACGGGGCACGTGGCAGAAAACACCCACGCGGTCATCTTCTTCGAGCCGCCGTCCGGTCGTACCCAGCTGGCAACAGCGGCCGATGCCGGCGCAGTGATGATACTTGCCCTCACTCAGCCTCGCGAAGTTGCCGGTCTCCGCAGTCTTGCGGGCGGTCAGGTAACACCCTTTACTCTCCGTCAGGCCGGAACGGCAGCTCGCGAGAGCGAAATTGCGCTGCGACGCGAGCTGGCAACTCTGCTCGAGGCCGGGATTCCAGCCCGCGAAGTGCTCGCCCTTGAGCCGCTGCTCGAGCGGTATGATGGCATTGAGGTTGCCGCCGCAGCGCTGCGTCTGCTCGAGCGTGAGCGGACGATCCGGAAGGGACTCGAGGCGTCGGCAAGGATGAAGTCCGTGGCGCCCCGGGCCAGCGAGCGGCCTGCCACGTCCGACCGGGACAGAAATTTATCTGGTCGGCCACCCGGCCGACCGGTGCGCGACTCCAGGGACGGGAATCCACCCAGAGGCACTTCGTCGTCCCGAGGTAGTGCGACCGGGCGCCCCCGCGACGACCGAAGCGGCCCGCCGCGTGACAAGTTCTCGCGGCCGCCCCGCCCCGATCGTCAATGATGCAGTCGTTTCATCAGACCGGCGGCTGGATTGAAGTCGTAGCCGGCGTGATGTTCAGCGGGAAAAGTGAAGAGTTGATCCGCCGGGTTCGCAGGTCCATGATCGCCCGAAAGCGGGTGCAGGTGTTCAAGTCGCATCTTGATGCCAGATACGCGGGCATCAACACAGTATCAAGTCACGATGGACGTACCGTTCAGGCAATGCCCGCCGACTCGGCGGCACAAATCGGGCAGCAGGTCGACCCGATGGCGCAAGTGATCGCGATCGATGAGGCCCAGTTTCTCGACCGCGGGATACTTGGCCTGGTGACGTCGCTCGCGGCACGGGGCCGGAGAGTCATTGTCGCGGGCACTGATACCGATTTTAGAGGTGAGCCTTTTGGTCCGATGGCGGAGCTGATGGCAATCGCGGAAGTCGTGGACAAGCTGCACGCGATCTGCGTGCTGTGCGGAGGCCCCGCAAGCCGCAACCAGCGGCTCATCGAAGGCAGGCCCGCGCCCTACGATTCGCCGACGATCATGGTCGGAGGGACAGAGTCGTACGAAGCCCGCTGTCGCATGTGCTTCCAGTGCCCGGTGCCCGGTAATTCTCAGCAGCGTAGTCTGTTTGGCGCTGCCACCCAGACCTGAGGCCGCACCGTGAGCGGAGAGGGACACGGAATGGCGTGGGTTTACCTCGTGGTCGCCGGCTTTCTCGAAACCGGCTGGGCAATCGGGCTAAAGTACACAGACGGGTTCACACGGCTCGTCCCAAGCGTGCTCACCGCATGTGCTATTGCCGGAAGCATGTTTCTGCTTTCTGTCGCCGCCCGAACGATTCCGATAGGAACTGCGTACGCCATATGGGTGGGCATCGGCGCAGTGGGGGCGGTGCTGGCCGGTATCGTGCTGTTCGATGAGCCGCGCGATGTGATCCGGCTGTTCTTCATTATGCTGCTGATTGTCGCCCTGACAGGGCTTAAGCTGACGGCCCAGACCGGCTCCCCGCAAACGTAAGGTTTCGGGCACGTCATCAGTTTTCTGATGTGCGGTCCCGACCATCTGCTTAGGTTGGAACATCTCTCACAGAGGAGATCCGATGCGATTGTTTGGCCTTACGGGAAATATTGCCAGCGGAAAGTCGACGGTCGCCGACATGCTCGCCCTGCGGGGTGCGACCATCATCGATGCCGACGTACTTTCGCGGGAAGTGGTCGAGCCGGGAACGCCGGCGCTGGAAGCGATAGCGTATCGATGGGGGACGTCGGTACTCGATGAAAACGGGGCGCTCGACCGCGCCGCTCTGCGGCGAATCGTGTTTCAAAATGAGAACGAGCTCGGCGTCCTGAACGACATCGTCCATCCCGAGGTCATCCGGCGCCGGACGGCCGAAGTCGAAGCCGCGCGCGAGCGCGGTGAGACGATCGTCGTTTGTGTCATTCCGCTACTGTTCGAAAAGCGCTTCACCGATCAATTCGACGCGATCATTCTCGTAGACGCGCCCCGATCGATGCGGCTCGAGCGCATTGTCCGCGATCGCAAAATTGCCGAGACGGAAGCGATGAAAATGATCGCGGCGCAAATGCCTGCAGATCTCAAGCGCGCCCGCGCCGATTACGTGGTGGAGAATGCCGGCAGCATCGAGGCGCTGGAGATGGAAGTCGACCGGATCTGGAAACGTCTGCTTCAGCATCAAGTGGCGCCGCTCGATACGGCGAACGTTCCTTGACATCGTTCTCCTGGCCTCGATAGACTTGGCAGAAGCACGAATCGGCTTCATGAAACGTGGTTTTCAACTCGGCGAGGTATGCGGTGGCAAACATTCCGGACGACCTGAAGTTCACCGAAGAGCACGAATACGTGCGGACTACGGCGGACGGGACTGTTGAAGTCGGAATCACCGACTACGCACAGGGCGAGCTGGGCGACGTTGTCTTCGTCGAGCTGCCGTCCGTCGGCACGAAGCTCGCCAGACATGACGTTTTCGGAACCATTGAGGCCGTGAAAGCAGTCTCGGAGCTTTTTGCTCCGCTGGCGGGAGAAGTTACCGAGGTGAACTCACGGCTCGATCAGGAACCCGCGCTGATCAACAGCGATCCATACGGTGCGGGGTGGATGATCCGTATGCGCATCGACAATTCATCGGATGTAGACACACTGATGGACGCCGCAGCGTATTCGGGCCACATGGGGTAATCAGCCTCAGTCCGCGCCGGAAGTGGCTCCCCCCGGATCGCCCGAGATTCCTGTGAGGACCGTGCTGTCAGCGTAATCGTCCGTCGGTGGGCAGGAGCAGACAAGGTTTCTGTCCCCATACGCACTTTCCACCCGTGCAACGGCTGGCCAGAACTTGAAATCCCGTGTCCATTCCGCAGGGAATGCAGCTTTCTCCCTAGTGTAGGGGTGTGTCCACTCCGTGGCCGTAATGCGTGCAAGCGTATGGGGCGCGTTCTTGAGGACGTTGTCGTCCCGGTCGGCAGACCCGTTTTCTATCTCCCGGATTTCTTCGCGGATGGCGATCATCGCATCACAGAACCTGTCGAGCTCCGCCAGCGACTCGCTTTCCGTGGGCTCGATCATCAGCGTCCCCGCAACCGGGAATGAGACTGTCGGAGCATGAAACCCGTAATCCATTAGCCGTTTCGCGATATCCTCCACCTCCACACCGCTCGATGGCCTTACAACGCGCGTGTCAACGATGCATTCGTGCGCCACAGTTCCATGGGATCCCTTATAAAGTACCGGGAAATGTGGCTGGAGCCGGCGGGCGATGTAATTGGCACTGAGGATCGCAACCTTGGTAGCCAGCGTCAGGCCCGCACCTCCCATCAGCCGGATGTACGCCTGCGAGATCGGCAGTATGCTGGAACTGCCCCACGGCGCTGACGACACCGCACCCACTACGTCATTGCCGGGCAGTCCGATTACCTGATGGCCCGGGAGAAACGCTGCGAGGTGACTGGCGACACCAATCGGGCCCATGCCTGGCCCGCCTCCGCCATGCGGAATGCAGAACGTCTTGTGCAGGTTGAGATGGCAAACATCGGCACCAATGTCCCCCGGGCGACAAAGTCCAACCATGGCATTCATGTTCGCGCCGTCCATGTAGACCTGGCCACCAAACTCGTGCACGATAGCGCACACTTCGGCAATCCCCTCCTCGAAAACCCCGTGAGTCGACGGATAAGTCACCATCAGCGCGGCGAGGTCGTCCCTGTGCGCTTCAGCCTTCGCCCGCAGGTCCGGGATATCGATGTTCCCCGTCGAATCGGTTCGAATCACCACCACCTTCATTCCCGCCATGACAGCGCTTGCCGGGTTGGTGCCGTGTGCCGACTGTGGAGTCAGACACACATCGCGATGCTGCTCACCACGCGCGGCGTGGAACGCGCGAATTGCAAGAAGACCTGCGTATTCTCCCTGCGATCCGGCGTTTGGCTGAAGCGAGACCGCGGCGAACCCGGTGATCTCGGCAAGCGCCGCTTCCAGCTCAGCGAAAAGCTGCTGATATCCCTCTGTTTGCTCAACGGGTGCAAAAGGATGGATCCTGCCGAAGCCTGGCCATGTGACCGGCATCATCTCCGCCGTTGCATTCAGCTTCATGGTGCACGAGCCAAGCGGAATCATCGAGTGGACAAGCGAGAGATCACGGCTTTCGAGCTTGTGCATGTACCGAAGCAACTCGGTTTCGGACCGGTGGGTGTTGAACACCGGGTGCGCAAGATATTGCGAAGTGCGCTTGAACCGTTCGTCATACCGTGAATCGACGCTGCTGGCAAAGGTTTCGGATACCGGCTCGCCGCCGAAGACGGCAAGCAGAGACGCCAGATCAGCATCGCTGACGGTTTCATCGAGCGCAATGCACACCGCGTGATCCCCCACTGCCCGCAGATTCACACGACGTTCCGCCGCCGCGGCGAGTATCCCCGTCGCAACTCTGTGGCCGAGCTCGACACGAATCGTGTCGAAGTAATCGTCGTGGGCGATTTCGTATCCGATGGCTTTGAGCCCTTCGGCGAGCACCGCCGCGAACTGATGGACGCGGGACGCAATGCGTCGCAATCCTTCGGGACCATGGTAGACAGCGTACATGCTCGCGACGACGGCCAGCAGAACCTGAGCAGTGCAGACGTTGCTGGTTGCCTTCTCGCGACGTATATGCTGCTCGCGCGTCTGGAGTGCCATCCGAAGTGCCGGCTTCCCGTCGGCGTCGCGCGAGATGCCGATAATCCTCCCCGGGAGCTGACGCTTGAACTCATCCCTGGTGGCGAAAAACGCGGCGTGCGGCCCGCCATACCCTAGCGGCACTCCAAACCGCTGGCTGTTACCGACCACTATATCGGCACCCCACTCCCCGGGAGGAGCGAGCAGCGCAAGGCTCAACAGATCAGCGGCAACAGTCACCAACGCTTCCGCGGCATGAGCGCGATCACAAAGATTCCGGTAATCGATCACGGCGCCGTCAGTAGCCGGATACTGAATCAACACCCCGAAAACTTCATCACCCAGGGCCGCTGTATGATCGCCGACGACGATGCGCAACCCGCGTGCATCGGCTCGCGTTCTGACGACGTCGATTGTCTGAGGGTGGCACCGGTCAGACACGAAGAAAACGTCCCGTCCTTTCTTCCCGCGCAATCCGTAACTCATCGTCATCGCTTCAGCGGCAGCCGTCGCCTCGTCAAGAAGCGATGCATTGGCGATCTGCATCCCCGTGAGGTCGATTACCATTGTCTGGAAATTCAGCAGGGCCTCGAGACGGCCCTGCGCTATCTCGGCCTGGTAAGGTGTGTAGGCCGTATACCATGCCGGGTTTTCAATGATGTTTCGCTGAATGACAGGTGGGGTCACGCAGTCGGAGTAACCCATTCCGATGAATGAACGGAAAATGCGGTTCTTTGCAGCGAGTGTACGGAATTCCGCCAGAACTTCATGTTCCGCGCGCCCGTCGGGCAACGCAAGTCCGGCGCGGTACCGTATACTGGCTGGAACCGTCGCATCGATGAGCTCGTCGAGGGAGTTGAAACCGATCGCTCCGACCATCGATTCGATATCGTCGGAACTGGGCCCGATGTGCCGCGGAACAAAAGATTCAGCCGGCACGAGCGAGGCGCCCAGGTGTTTAATTGTCGTTGCCATGATGGACTCAATTTAACATCGCGTGACTGAGCGACGCACACCTGTTGGCTGGCGTCTGATGTTCATTCCGCCTCGTTCGGGAGCGGAGAACATGGCGCGCGACATTGCGTTGATGGAGCGGGCGCGCGGCACTGGAGAAGCCGTGCTCTCGGTGTACGGGTGGGAGCGGCCGACCCTGTCGTTTGGCCGTAACCAGGTAGCCCGGGGATGCTATGACCTTTACCGCATTGCCAAAGAGGGCATCGGCGTAGTGAGGAGGCCAACTGGAGGTCGCGCGATGATGCATTATCGCGAAGTGACCTACAGCGTCACCGCGCCGCTCGGCTCGCAAGTCAGGCCTCGAGAATGGTATTCGAGAATCAACCGGTTGCTCGTTGATGGGCTTCGGCGCGGGGGCATCGATGCAGGTGAAGCGGGGCTCGGGACGCCGACAACGCCTCTGGACTCATCACCGTGCTTTGCAACGCCGGCCCCAGGTGAAGTAATGGTGCATGGCAGGAAGCTCATCGGGAGTGCGCAATGGCGGTACCGGGATACATTGCTCCAGCACGGCTCGATCCTGATCGAGAACGACCAGCACCTCATCCGGAATTTCCTGGTGGCGGATGCGAACCCTGCCACTCCCGCGCCAGCGACACTTGCCGCCGTGCTCGGCCTGGCGCCGGATGCGACCTTCATCGCCGCATTGCTGTTTGACGCGGTTCGCAATCTCGAAGATCCGGAGGCTGACTCGATCGAAGAATCAGAGGTACGGCAGGCAGCGCTGGATGGCATGGCGCAGTTCGAAAATGAATCATGGACGTGGCGGCGCTGACATAACATGTTAGGGCTCGCGCGGCATCGAATGATTGCAGGGGAGTTCGCATTGTTGCCTCGAGTTCTTCGGATCGTTTCTGAGAATGGAAATCGAACCTCGATCATGCGCCGAACCATCGAGGTTGTGCTTCTGCTGACGGTTGCAGCTGCCTGCAGCGATGACGCGCCCCCCGACCGTTCAGTCGTGTCTGACAACGGTGGGACCCTCGTCGTTTCTGTTGGCGGCGACCCCGACATTTTTCTGCCCCCGCTCACGGTCAGCAATACCGGCAGACTGGTAAATGCTCTCGTCTACGACCAGCTGGCCCAGATAGGCGCTTCCCTCAACACCGTTGGCGATCAGGGTTTCGAGCCACAGCTCGCCCGCAGCTGGCAATGGTCGACCGATTCTCTTTCAATCGCATTCAGTGTCGACCCGCGTGCCAGATGGCACGACGGCAAGCCGGTTCGAGCATCCGACGTCCGGTTTACGCATCGGCTTTACGCTGACTCTTCGACGGGGTCGCCGTTCGCTACGGTAATCGCGAACATCGATTCAGTGAGTGTCCGCGACAGCCTGACGGCCGTGTTCTGGTTCGGCAAGCGCTCACCGCTCCAGTTCTTCGATGCAGTGCATTCCATCTCGATTCTGCCGGAACACGTATTCGCAGGAGCCAGAGGCGTGGCATTGCGCTCGAGTCCTGCCGCAAGGTCGCCGGTGGGCAGCGGCCGATTCAGGTTTGTGCGCTGGCGTCCGGGGGCTTCGGTCGACCTGATTGCCGACACCAGCAACTACAGGGAGCGTCCGAAGCTCGACAGAGTGGTGCTGACGGTTGCGCCTGACTTCAACACTGCGCTCGCCCGGGTGGTCGGTGGCGAAGCCGATCTACTCGAGCAGATTCCATTCGCAAGTCTCCCACAGATCGCGGCGAATCCCGATCTCCGAGCGCTGCCGGCAGCAGCGCTCGAGTACAGCTTTATCCAGTTCAACCTGCGTGCGCCCGGCAATCGGTCGCGACCACATCCTGTTTTCGGCGATCGAACGCTTCGCCGCGCGCTGACGATGGCGGTAGACCGCGAGCGCACCGTCCGGAGCGCGTACGACACGCTTGCCCGCCCGGCAGTCGGCCCGACTGTCCGGGCATTTGCCACTACCGACACGACACTTCGTCAGATTCCACATTTACCCGACGCCGCACGCCGCTTGCTCGACTCCCTCGGCTGGCGCGACAGCGATGGCGACGGCACCCGGGAACGGAACGGACGTCCTCTTCAATTCAAGCTTGCGGTACCAAGCTCGAGCAAAGCGCGGGTCAACATGGCCGTGCTCGTTCAGGAGCAGCTGCGGCAGGTCGGCGTGAAAGCCGACATCGACCAGATGGAGTTTGCCGCATTTCTGGATCGCGAGACCCGCAGGGATTTTGACGCAGTGTTTGGAAGCTGGCATTCGGATGCCAGTCCGGGCGGAATAAGGCAGACCTGGGGCACAAAGGGATCGCAGACCAAAGGGGGGTCGAACTTCGGCTCTTACGAAAATTCCGTATTCGACGCTCACATCGATAGCGGGCTTGCCGCAATGACGCTCGATTCGAGACGGTCTCAGTTCACCGCAGCATATCAGCAGATCATCGACGATGCGCCTGCTATCTGGATGGCTGAGCCCCGCCGCATCCTGGTGCTGCACCGGCGAATCGAAGTAAAGGGGATACGTCCTGACGCGTGGTGGGCGGGCATGGGAAGCTGGTCGATCCCGGCGAACAGCCGAATAGCGCGCGACCGCTTCGTTCCCGTTCCGTAACGAGTGGTCGCGTTCATCCTGCGACGGCTGGCACAGGGTGCAATCGTTGTGGGGCTGGCCGCGACGATCGTCTTCCTGCTGATTCACCTTGCGCCAGGAGACCCGTTCGCTGGCTGGATCGACGAGTCATCACTCGACCCGGCCGTGCGCAGCCAGTGGCGCGAGGCGTACGGTCTCGGCGAGTCCCTGCCGACCCAGTATCTTCGCTACGTCGTCAACGTCATGCGTGGCGATCTTGGATTCTCGCTATCGATGCAACGTCCGATTCAGGATGTTCTGGTGGACGCCCTGCCGAATACCCTGCTGTTGATGGGCGTAGCGCTGACGTTGAGCTTTTCGGGCGGTATTCTCGCCGCTCTGGCGCAAGCGGGAAATGCAGGCCGATTCGGCGATAGAGCGATTGGAGGGGTGGCAATGCTGCTCTTTTCAGTCCCGGATTTTCTGCTCGCAATGCTGGTACTCGCAGTTTTCGCTTACTGGATCCCGCTTTTTCCGATCGGCGGTGCAATCGATCCGATTCTGCACGATTCAATGTCCCGGCCGGCAAGGTTCGGGGATCGCGCACGCCACCTGGTGCTACCCGCGCTCACTCTTTCCCTGCTCTACTTCCCAATCATTGCAAGACATCAGCGCGCCGCGCTGCGCGACGTAATGCCGTCGGATTTTGTTTCGATGGCGCGAGCCAAGGGTGTGTCGGAGCGCCAGCTCCTCTACTCTCATGGGCTGCGCATTGCACTGCTCCCCGTAATTGCTATGCTGGGTGTCGCGTTCCCGGCACTGCTTACGGGCGCAGTATTCGTCGAGAAAGTTTTTTCATGGCCCGGCATGGGGCTCGTCACGGTCAACGCAATTGGGAAACGTGACTACCTGCTGGTGACGGCGGTTGTCATCCTTGGCAGCGCATTCGTGGTTATCGGAAGCATCATCGCAGATACTCTCTACAAGGCACTCGATCCGCGTCTACGCGATGAACGGTGATGTCGCAGCGGCCGTCGCTGCACCAACTGTCTCGCATCGCTCCCGGCCCCGAACGGGTACCATTGTGGCAATGCTGGTACTCGCAATCGTTGCAATTGCCTGCATGCTGGCGCCATTGATTGCCCCTTACCACCCGGCCCACCAGCCCGATATCATCGCCATGCAGAGCCAGCCACCTTCGACGGCACATCCGTTTGGCACTGATCCTTTCAGCCGGGACGTGCTGAGCCGGGTGCTCTTCGGTGGACGTGTCTCGCTGGGAGTGGCGCTGCTGGCGACCCTCGTCAGCGTGACCATCGGCACAGTGTACGGAGCCGTCGCGGGTTACGCGCGCGGATTCAAGGGGACAGTGTTGCTCAGATTGCTTGACGCGCTGCTTTCGATACCACGAATTCTGCTGCTCATCGCTGTCCTTGCGTTGTGGAGAGACCTGCCGCTGGCTGTTTTTGTAATTGTGCTGGGTGCGACCGGCTGGTACGGGCTGGCACGCCTCGTGAGGGGTCAGGTTCTTGCGTTGCGGGAGCGCGAGTTTGTGGTCTCTGCCGGCGCACTCGGAGCGTCGCACGCCAGGATTCTTTTCCGGCACATCCTGCCGAATGTTCTGACTCCAATCGTGGTCGCGGCCGCGCTGGGGGTTGGACACGTGATAGTTTTGGAGGCCGGGCTATCATATCTGGGCATGGGGGTTCGCCAGCCGACAGCAAGCTGGGGAAACATGA
This sequence comes from Gemmatimonadaceae bacterium, assembly GCA_037721215.1. Lineage (NCBI taxonomy): Bacteria > Pseudomonadati > Gemmatimonadota > Gemmatimonadia > Gemmatimonadales > Gemmatimonadaceae > Gemmatimonadaceae bacterium. Next base: position 64,594 of record JBBJNV010000023.1, on the reverse strand, counting down.
TTCAGGATGGCTCTGACCAGATAACGCTGTATTGGTGGGTCTGGGCCTTTCCGGGATTGGCGATCGTCATGACCGTGCTTGCAGTCAACATGCTGGGCGATGCGCTGCTCCGTGCTCTTCAACCACGGCAAACTGGTACTGGATGACGCAACCGCTGCTATCGGTCGACAAGCTCAAGACTTATTTCTACACCGGATCGGCAATTGCGCGATCGGTCGACGGCGTGTCGTTCACGATCGGTGAAGGCGAAACGCTCGGTATTGTAGGTGAATCAGGATGCGGGAAGTCGGTCACTGCCCTGTCGATACTGCGTCTCATCCAGCAGCCTGGCCGGATCGAGGCCGGCAGCAGCATAATCTTTGAAGGAGAAAATCTCGTCACGCTCGACGATTCGTCGATGCGGCGTATTCGCGGCAACCGCATCTCGATGATCTTTCAGGAGCCGATGTCGGCGTTGAATCCGGTTTTCACCGTCGGTGATCAGGTGGCGGAAGTTGCGCGGGTGCATGGCTCCGGATCACGCGGTGACGCGTGGAACCGTGCCGTCGAGATGCTTGCACTTACCGGCATCCCCGCGCCCGGCGACAGGGCAAAGCAGTACCCGCACCAGCTTTCGGGTGGAATGCGCCAGCGCGTGCTTATTGCGATGGCGCTCATGATGAGCCCCGCGCTCATCATCGCCGATGAGCCAACCACTGCGCTGGACGTCACGATTCAGGCGCAGATTCTCGACCTGCTGACGGACCTTCAATCCCGGCTTGGCACGTCTATCCTCATGATCACGCATGACCTTGGCGTGATCGCGGAAACAGCTGCGCGCGTAGTTGTCATGTATGCCGGGGAAGTCGTGGAACAGGCACACGTCAGGCCATTGTTCGCGGATGCCCATCATCCGTACACCGAAGGGCTCATGAACGCGATGCCACATATCGGAGCGGCCAGGCAGCGGCTCAACGTCATTCCGGGTACAGTCCCGCCGCCTACGGCATGGCCCGCAGGCTGTCGGTTCCGTGACCGCTGTTCGTACGCGTGGGAACGGTGCGAGCAGGAGCACCCACCGCTCTACGAGATTGCTCCGGGACACACATCGCGGTGCCATCTGGCTGTCGAGCCTGAACGTCGCGAGCATCCGCATCTGCCGCTGGTCGAGAACGCCGGAGCGACGCGCTGAAGGAATCCGTGCGTGCGTCAGAGGGTACGGCATCGAATCCGCCATTGGCTGGGGACTCTGCCCCACTGCTCTCCGTCAGGAATCTGAGAAAAACCTTCCCGATCACCAAGGGAATATTCGGGCGGAAGGCCGGCGAAGTTCGCGCGGTACACGAAGTGTCGTTCGACATCGCCAGTGGTGAGACTCTGAGCCTGGTTGGTGAATCGGGATGTGGCAAGACCACCACCGGTCGGGCGATTCTCAGGCTGATCGAACCCACCGCCGGCGAGATTCGATTCGATGGCAAGGACGTGCGCGCGATGGGTCCCGCGGAGCTTCGGGCCATTCGTCGCGAGATGCAGATCATCTTTCAGGACCCTGTGTCGTCGCTCAATCCGCGAATGACGATCGGAGCTGCAATCCGTGAAGGAATCACGATCCATAAACTTTTTGAAGGCAGTGCGGCTGACACCAGAGTCAGGCAGCTGCTGGAAGAAGTGGGATTGCGAGCCGAGTATGTAACGCGATATCCGCATGAATTTTCTGGTGGTCAGCGCCAGCGAATCGGCATCGCGCGTGCACTCGCGGTCGAGCCGCGCTTTATCGTTTGTGACGAGCCGGTTTCGGCGCTCGACGTGTCGGTACAGGCGCAGGTCATCAACCTGCTGCGTGACCTGCAGCGCGACCGCGATCTGACCTATTTGTTCATCGCTCACGATCTTTCGGTCGTCCGGCATATGTCCGATCGGGTGGCTGTGATGTACCTCGGGAAGATTGTCGAGTTGTCGGCGGCTGAGGATCTTTACCGGGAGCCACTCATGCCTTACACGCAGGCGCTGCTTTCGGCGGTGCCCGTCGCCGACCCGACGGTAGAGAAAAAACGAATCTTGCTCGAGGGCGATGTCCCTTCTCCGGCATCGCCGCCGTCAGGCTGTGTCTTTCACCCTCGCTGCCACCACCCCGCCCGGGATGCAGCGTGCTCCGTGATTGACCCGCCCCTTGAGGAAAAAGCACCGGGGCACTATGCAGCCTGCATAAAACAGCCACCAACGCGAATCGCGTGGGATGAACAGGCGCGGGCAGGTGGCGTGAACGTTCCCGACAGGTATCTTCCCGTCATCGGTCAACCCTCCCGCACGAGAAACCCCGTTCCGCCCAACGGCAGGCAACCATGAAGTCAGACAAATCGGTGTTCGAACAGCCGCAGGCCGGTAGCGTTGCGACCGACGCTGCGCCCGAAGGTCTCAACGAATGGACTAAAGGCAGCGGTTTCCTCGGACACCCGCGCGGGCTTTCGACGCTTTTCTTCACCGAAATGTGGGAGCGGTTCTCCTACTACGGGCTTCGGCCCCTGCTGGTGCTGTTCATGTCCGCCGCCATCTTTAACGGCGGCTACGGTTTCGACCGCGGGCAGGCTTCGGCAATCGTCGGAATTTACGGTGCGTTCGTCTACCTGATGTCGCTGCCCGGCGGCTGGGTTGCCGACCGTCTCCTGGGTTTGCGACGCGCAATTTTCATCGGGGCCGCGCTGATTTCCGCGGGCCATATCTCGATCGGACTCTCGGGGCTGCTCGACACCGGTAGCGGCAAGGTTCCATTCTTCCTCGGCCTCATTCTCATCGTGCTGGGCACAGGTCTGCTCAAGCCCAACATCTCGGCAATCGTCGGAGATCTGTATCCTGAAGGCGGCGCACGGCGTGACGCCGGGTTCTCCATCTTCTACATGGGAATCAATGTCGGTGCCTTTCTGGGACAGCTCGTCACAGGTTATCTGGGGGAGCAGGTCGACTGGCACGTCGGTATGGGGGCGGCAGGCGTCGCCATGCTGATCGGACTCGCGACGTACGCGTTGCGAGCGCCCGGTACGCTTGGCCCTATCGGCATGACTCCCACGCGCGACCCCGATCCGGTCAAGCAGGCCCGTCAGGAACGAAACGTCAAGACATTCGTCGGCGTGTTTCTGGGCCTGATAATCGTTGTATTCGTGATGGCGGCGTCAGGCAGTGTAACGCTCAACCCAGGCGCGATCGCCGAATATATGACGTACGCGATGGTGGGGATGGCCGTGCTGTTCTTCACTTATATCTTCGCCCTTGGAAAGCTCAACGGCGACGAGCGAAAACGTGTCGCGGTAATCGTCGTGTTGTTCATATTCGCGGCTATCTTCTGGTCGGCTTTCGAGCAGGCCCCAACTTCGCTCAACCTGTTCGCGAGAGATTTCACAGATCGCACGGTGGGCGGCTTCGAGATTCCGGCGACGTGGTTTCAGTCGATCAATGCATTGATCATCATTCTTTTCGCGCCGCTTGCCGCAGCTACCTGGGTTGGCCTGGCAAGGAGAGGTGGCGATCTCTCCAGTCCTGCGAAGTTCGCGTTGGGACTTTTTCTGGCCGGGCTCGGATTTTTGGTGATGATCTTCGCTGCCAACGCTGTCGTCGACAGCAGGGGCGCCACACTGGTTTCGCCCTGGTGGCTCGTCGCTAGTTATTTCCTTCAGTCGATCGGAGAGCTTTGTCTGAGCCCGGTCGGCCTTTCATCCATGACCAAACTGTCGCCGCGAAAATTTGTCGGTCAGATGATGGGCATCTGGTTTCTCGCTTCTGCCCTTGGCAATCTCATCGGCGGTCGTGTCGGGGGCCATGTGGACCCTGAAAAGCTGGAGCAGATGCCAGCTTTGTTTCAGACCACGACCATCTCTCTGATGATCGCCGCGGCGGTGCTTGCGCTGCTGATTGTGCCGATCCGGAAAATGATGGCGACTGCCGGGGACACCAAGCGGTAGATGGTTCGCGCTACGGCCAGTTGAACACGCTGGTCGGTACCGATCTCGCCCGGTTGCGTTGCACATCGCCCGGCTCTTTCCAGAAGCTACGGGTGAGATTCCGGCTGGTGAGCCGGAGTTCCCACCGGGCACCGTGTTCCGGATTGACCGGGAAGGCCAGATCCAGCCGCCAGATTCTCTGCGAGCGAGGCGGAATGGACGCCAGCAGGCCAACGCCGGCGGCAAAGCTGGTTCTGGTATCGATTCCGTAGGGCGCGTCGCCCGCCCACAGCCTGCCGGCGTCGACGAACGGCCCCACCCCGACGCTCGCAAACTGCTTGACCTGTCCGAGGAAGATCCGGTCCTCGAAACGCGTTACCAGCCGGCGGTTGCCGGCCGCCGAGGAATGGGTGTAGCCACGCGGCCCCCCGTTCCGGTCTGCAAAACTGAGCTGAAACGGAATGCGCTGCTTCCATCCCCCGCTCCACTCGATACTGGTGAGTATCGTGTGTCTGGTTGCGGGTTTCATGTAGGTGGCCAGCCGGCCGCTCGCAAGCAGTCCATCCCACTCGTCGGTTTCCGCATCGCGGCGCCCCTCGGAAACAATCTCCATCGCACCGAAGAACGCAGGGGTTCCAACACCGATGTAGAAATTTGCGGACGCGAACGTGTCGTGCTCCCCGGCGCCGAAGGCATCGATTCCGCGTCCATACAACGTTGCGATCTCGACACCTTTGCGTACGTCCTGCGACCCATCGAGCGATTCGAACCCGCGAACTTCCATGAAACTCACATCGCGCAATCCTGCCAGCGCGTTGATGCGAGCGCTTCGGTGTTCCGAGTAACGTCCGATGAGGATTGCGCTGGTATCGCGGTACGTCGCTCCTGACGCCACCGTCGTCGGAAATCGGTGGGGAGATTCTGCTTCGTACGATACTGATGCGCCGAGCAATGCCAGCTTCCCCGGTGGTCCGATCCTCACCACGCCACCAGCGTCGCCATAAGACCGCTTCAGGCCGATCGAGGCCCCGGTGGCGTTGGGACGCCTGAAATTCCGGAAGACGTCGCCAGACCCTGCTGTCGTGCGCCAGGAAACCCTCTGCAGATCGGTCAGGAAGGGGTAGCTGGCTTCAGCCGCCCATTCGCCGCCGAGCTCACGCCGCGCTCCCTCGACAGAAAACTGATACGGCCGGCGGAGAAACTGATAGTCGACGATCCGGGCAGACCAGTTGTCGCGAAAAAATTCGCTGTGCCGCCAGTCACCAACAACGGAAATTGCCTCGCCCATAAGATTCGCTTCGCCGAGCCGGAGTGCGCGTACGTAGGGTGTTCTGCCCGATGCTCCACCGCCGACAACAAGAGAGATTTCATCGACAGTAATTACTGACAGATACACGCCTCCCGCTCCGTCGGGAAAAGCCTCGACGCTGGCCTGGGCCAGAAACGGCTGCGCCCGAAGGATGCGCTCCGATTCCTGCCGGCGGATTTCAGTGCACGCCATTCCCGGCTTGAGCGCAAGAAAGCGACGCACGATGGCTGGGCGGGTAGTGGAGTGGAGATCGGTTACCCGTTTTGCAAGCCGCCGCTGAACCCTCGATCCGCGAATCTCGAACGGCGGGCGGGGGTCGACGTCGATGCGGCTTACTATCTCCCCCTTGCAGCGCACAGGCTGGTCTCCCAGACTTTGAGCCGAAAGAGCGGCGGGCGGCACGAAGGCCACCCGCAGCACAAGCAAACCCAGTCCGAGAAATTTCAACGTGTCATCCGCTCTCACACAGAAAGTACCCTCGTCGGGAAGACAAGGTGCCGGCTCTGAAAGAGCCCCTCTTGTCGCAGTCTCGTCGACATCCGACATGGCACAGGGGAACCCGCATCGCGTCCGGCTCAACAACACCTACATCATTGCCCTTGAAAGTGCAGGGCTCGTACCACTTGTGGTCCCACCACTCACCAGCGCCAGCGCTGCACGATCGATTCTTTCGGCAGTGGCCGGCCTCGTCCTTACTGGAGGCGAAGATGTCGATCCGGCACTGTACGGACAAGACCGGCATGCAAAAGCCGGAACGCCCAACAGATTGCGAGACGACACCGAAATCGCCTTGGTTCGCGCGGCGCGCGATCTGGCAAAACCTGTCTTGGCCATATGCCGCGGGCCGCAGTTACTCAACGTTGCACTGGGTGGCACGCTGATTCAGGATATCCCTTCCCAGCTGCCTGGCGCGCTCGAGCACAACGCAAAAGAGGATCGTGCTTCGCGCGTTCACGATGTTGAGGTCGAGGCCGGAAGCAGAATCGCCCGGGCCATGGGGGCTACCCGACTCAGGGTGAACTCGCTGCATCATCAGAGCGTGCGGGACCTTGCACCGGGACTGAGAATAACTGCCCGTGCGCCCGACGGCGTGGTCGAGGGAATCGAATCAGAGTCGGCTGACTGGTGGGCCATCGCCGTGCAGTGGCACCCCGAGGAGATGAACGACTCGCCCGAGCCCTGGGACCCCGGCCTGTTCCGCGGCTTTGCCAACCACCTCGTCTCTGCGTGAAGCGTCTCAGAATCCTGCACATAGATTCGGGAACGAGCTGGCGCGGGGGTCAGCGGCAGGCACTCCTGCTTGCACTGGGACTGAGAGAAGCAGGCCACGAGCCGCTGCTCATCGGCCCGCCCTATTGTCCGCTCGTTCTGCGTGCCCGTGCGGCTGGCCTCGCGGTTGCCACGGTCCGCATGCGGGGCGACTGGGATGTGGCCGCGGCAAAGCGAATCCGTGCGCGCCTGCACACATGGCGCGCTGACATCGTTCACGCGCATGATGCGCGGTCACACGCAATTGCTCTCATTGCGCTGATCGGCCAACCGGCCACGCCTCTGATCGTCACGCGCCGGGTTCCATTTGCGCCGAAGGCTGTTCGCATCAAGTACGGCGGGCGCGTCACCCGCTTCATAGCGATCTCCCGCGCCGTTCGCGACGCCATGGTGAAGAGCGGTATTGCGGCATCTCGAATCCAAGTCGTCCATTCAGGCGTCGCGCCACTTGCCCGCTCTTATCCCCAGCGCGACTGGAGAGCCGAATTCGGGTGGCCGGTTGATGCCGTCATCTGCGGAGTCGTCGGTGCAATGACCGTGGAAAAAGGAATCGACCTGCTGCCCGAGATCACGAGGCAGATACCGGTGGAGCTCGCAAAACGGGCGCGCCTCGTGTTGATCGGTCCAGGCGAGAAGGCAACGATGATGATCGGTCCGGTGACAGCGCACGCTGCAGGCTTTGTCGAGGAGGTTGGTGCTTCCATTGCCGGTCTCGACATGCTCTGGCACCCGTCCCGCGTGGAGGGTCTGGGGACGTCGGTAATCGACGCCATGACACTTGCGGTTCCACCAATCGCCTTTGCGACAGGTGGTCTTCCGGAAGTCATCGATCAATGGGTAAGCGGCGTTCTCGTCCGCCCGGGTGATACATCGTCATTTGCAGGCGCTGCTGCCCGCCTGATCGACGACCCCGAGCAGCGCCGCGTCCTCGCGGAAGGGGCAAGGGCGCGGGCGAAATCCTTCACCGTGCAGGCGATGACCGAACAAACCGAGGCGGTGTATGACAGCGTGCTGGCAGAATAGCGATTACTCTTCGTATTCCAGACGAACCGCCATCGAGGCACTTTGCTTTACATCTGCATCCCGACCTACAACGAGAACGCCACCGTCGGCGTTTTACTCTGGCGCGTCCGCAAGGTGTTTCAGAATTACTCCCGTGAATACGAGATAATCGTATTTGACGATGGCAGCACCGATGAAACCCGGGAAACCCTCAAACCGTACGCCGACGTAACACCGCTGACGGTGATGGGGGAAAAGACCCGCAAGGGCTACGGCTACGCGGTGGAAAAGCTTGCCCGCGAGGTGTCGCGGCGTACGAAGTACCCACGACGCGACGCGATGATCATCATGCAGGCCGACTTTACTGATCAGCCCGAGCAGCTTCCCGAGATCATCAAGCGGTTTGAAGCAGGAGCAGACATAGTTGTCGCCGAGCGAGGCGAAAAAAATGCGCCGGTTCCCGTTCGCCGCCTTCGACAGCTCGTGCCATGGGCGCTGCGTTTCTTCGTACCCATCACCGGCGTCACCGACCCGTTTTCCTCCTTTCGGCTCTATCGTATTTCTCTTTTGCGCGAGCTCATCAAGTCGATGGGCGAAAAGCCTCTCGTAACGACTGACGGATGGGTGGCCAATGTCGAGCTGCTGATGCACACTGTCCCGCTCGCGCGCCGGGTCGAGAACGTCGAGCTTGCCCCACGTTATGACCTTCGCATGCGCGAGAGCCGCATCCGTCCGTTTGCCGATGCGATGGCGATGTACCGGTTCGGACGAAGCGCACGCGGACGCAGCATTGTGGGTCCTTCGGGATCAATTCAGGCTGCGAAGACGGTGATTACGCCTCCGCAGCCAGCAGCATCGTGACTCGCGGGCGCTGGTGGCTGTTGAGTGGCATAATGGTCGCGGCGCCCGCCCTCGGGGCGGCCACCGCCCGCGATCACCCTGCAGCCCCTCTGCAAAGCACCGCTGACGCGAACAGTCGTCAGCAGGGGTCGTTGGCGCCGCAGCAGGCGTCTATCACCGCCGCGCCCGCCAACGCGCGGGCGCGAGTGCCGTTCGGGGCCGGCGAGCGGTTCACGTTTGACGTCCGATTCGGCAATCTCAAAGTCGGCACCAGCCAGATGGAAGTACGCGGCGCGGAGATGGTGCGAGGGCGCGAGGCATGGCACACGACCCTCTGGATAAAGGGCGGCACGTTCTTCTACAAGGTCAATAACGTGTTCGAGAGCTGGATTGACACCCAGACATTATCCTCGCTGCGATTCGTCAAGCAGCAGGAAGAAGGCGCACGCGAAGGCGTGAAATACTACGAGATTTTTCCGGAGCGGGCTGCATACATCGAGCGTGGCGAAGACGGCCAGAAAGAACATCGAAGCGTGTCACAACCACTGGATGATGGCTCCTTCCTGTATTTCGCGCGGACGCTGCCGCTCAAGCAAGGCGAAACGTATGACTTGAATCGCTATTTCATTCCCGATCGCAATCCGGTGCGGATCCGAGTGCTGCGAAGGGAGCGCGTGACGGTACCCGCCGGGACGTTCAACGCGATTGTGGTCCGCCCTGTCATTAAGACAAAGGGCATCTTTTCCGAAGACGGCCGCGCGGAGTTGTGGCTTTCTGACGACTCCGCGCGGATGATACTCCAGCTGAGGACCAGGCTTTCGTTCGGATCACTCAACCTTTTTCTGACGTCCTACACTCCGCCTGTGCGCCAGGCGTCACGCTCAGAAACGGTCAACGCTCGGCCCTGACCAGCGTTCGCGCAGCCGCCGCGCAGTGTCCGGGCTGACGATGCGTATCACGAGATAGACTATTCCGCCGACGATCAGGGCCTTGATGGCAAAGCCAAGAAGCCAGAACGTCAGTCCGATCAGTCCCCCAAAAATCTTGAAAACAAAACCGAGCGCAAACACGCCAGCCATAACCAGCAAACCAGTCATCATGATGGTACGAAGCATCGAAGCTTTCTCCAGTACGTGGGTATGATCGGTACGATGAACGTATTCGGCGAGTTTCAGCTATGCCACTGACCGCAGAAGTCATTGTCGTCGGGGCCGGCGTCATCGGACTATGCACAGCTACAGCGCTCGCGCGACTCGGCATCAAGGTAGCGCTCGTCGGCGAGCGGCGAAGTGGCGAGGCGTCACCTGCAGCCGCAGGAATGCTGGCCCCTTCCGTGGAGCGGGCGTTCGGACCAGCCCATGATTTCGCGATCGCAGCGAGGGATTTGTATCCGGCGTGGCTCGATGAGCTTGCATCCGCAACCGGAGTTCACGTGGCGCTCAACCGGCGCGGCGTGCTGCAAATCGCCGTCACGGAAAATGGTGTCAAGGGTCTGCGCAAGAGCGCACTTCCCCATACCGAATGGCTGACTCGTGATGAGTTGATTCGTCTCGAACCGTGGTGCTCCCACGCGCTCGGAGCCGTATTCAGCCCGGACGACGGCGCCGTCGACAACGTGAGCCTGCTGCGGGCACTCGAAGTGTTTGTATCAGGGTCCAGCTATGCCAAACGCATCAGCGGACGCGCTGTCAGCGTGCAGCCGCATTCATCAGGCAGCAGAGTCATGATCGAAGGGGGCGAGACAGTAGACGCGTGGGTGGTGGTGCTGGCGCCCGGCGCGTGGGGAGCCGAGCTGGCCGGCGCGCCGTGCCTCAGGTCGGTCGTACCGGTGCGCGGCCAGCTCGTGGCATATCAGGGTATTGCGCTGGGCCATGTTGTGTACGGTCCGCGCGGCTACCTGGTACCCCGCGAAAATGCTGTGACGATCGCTGGAAGTACCATGGAACATGTTGGCTTCGATGCAGGAACCACCATTGAAGGTATCGCCAGGGTGCGGTCTGCCGCGGAGGAGATTGCTCCGCTCCTGGCGACTGCGCCAGTCGCATCGACGTGGGCCGGTCTGCGGCCCGTGACCCCGGACATGCTTCCATTGCTCGGGCCTGCCACCGATGATCCGTCACTCATTTACGCATGCGGTCATTCCCGCAATGGTATTCTTCTCGCGCCGCTGACAGGCGAAGTGGTATCCTCGATTGTTGCGGGAAAGCCACTGAAATACGACCTCTCTCAATTTCGCCCTGACCGGTTTTGAGATAGATTTTCACAGACACATGAGCGACGTGCTATACCAGATAATGGGCCGCCACCGTGCTGAGCCGCTCCCCGAGCGCAAGCCGTCGTGGCTGAAAGTAAAAGCGCCCGGTGGGCCGAACTACATGCGCCTCAAGCACCTGATGCGCGAACTCGACCTCCACTCCGTGTGCGAGGAAGCTCATTGCCCCAATGTTGGCGAATGCTGGGAGCACGGCACCGCCACGTTCATGATCCTTGGTGACGTGTGCACTAGAAACTGCGCCTATTGCGCGGTTTCTCACGGCCGGCCACCCAAATACGACATCTCCGAGCCTGATCGCGTCGCGGAAGCGATTGCTCAGATGCAGCTTCAACATGCCGTCATCACGTCGGTCGATCGCGACGACCTTCCCGATTTCGGCGCTTATATCTTCGCCGAGACAATCCGACAGATCCACGCGCGGGTTCGGGATTGTTCGGTCGAAGTGCTTGTTCCTGACTTCCAGGGCAGCGAAGACAGTATCAGGATGGTACTGGAAGCGCGGCCGGAGATCTATAATCACAACACCGAAACCGTTCCCCGGCTTTACAAGAAAGCGCGCCCCGGAGGCAGGTACGCGCGCGTTCTCGAAATATTCCGTGCCGCAAAGCGAATTGCGCCGGACATTCCAACCAAGACCGGCATGATTCTCGGCATGGGTGAAACCATCGAAGAGGTTATCGTGGTGATGCACGACCTCCGTTCAGTAGACGTTGACATTCTGACGCTCGGACAATATCTGCGACCGTCGGAGAGTCATATAGCCCTGGACCGCTACTACACGCCCGCTGAGTTTCGGCAACTGTATGAAGTGGGCATGAATCTGGGCTTCCGTCACGTCGAGTCGGGTCCGCTGGTGCGATCGAGCTACCACGCGTGGGAACAGGTACAGGCGGCGGGCGTTTGACCCGAAGCGACGGTTTCCAATCCCCTCGCGAATCCAGCTCACCCATGGTTATCGCCAACGACAACGGAACGGATGCGCCATCCGATGAGGCTGCGGTTCGGAAGGAGTTGTTGCGTTCGATGCTGTTGCAGCGGCGCTTCGAAGAACGCTGTGCCGAGGCATACGCGATCGGGAAGATTGGCGGTTTCTGCCATCTGTACATTGGCCAGGAAGCGATCAGCGCGGGAATGATGTCGAAGCTTCGCCCGGACGATTACGTCGTCACTGCCTATCGCGATCACGGCCAGGCACTCGCGCGGGGCATGACTCCGCGCAGTATCATGGCTGAGCTGTTTGGCCGAAGCGATGGATGCTCGGGAGGCAAAGGTGGTTCGATGCATCTTTTCGACAAGAGCGTCAACTTCCTTGGCGGACACGGAATTGTCGGTGCACACATTCCGCTTGCGGCCGGAGTGGGTTGGGCGATCAAGTATCGAAAGGGAGACCAGGTCTGTGTGTGCTCATTCGGAGAGGCGGCTGTGAACATCGGGGCATTCCACGAGGCGCTCAACATGGCGGCGCTCTGGAACCTGCCCGTAATTTTCGTGATCGAAAACAACCGCTATGGCATGGGAACAGAAATTTCCCGCTCGACTGCGAATGAAGATGTTGTCGTTCGCGCCAAAGGCTACCGTATGGCGGGTGAATCTGTCGATGCGCAGGACATCTTCGCGGTCCGGGATGCAGTCGGCCGTGCGGTGGGAATGGCCCGCAGCGAGCAGAAGCCAACGCTGCTCGAGATGCGCACGTATCGCTTCATGGGACATTCCATGTCCGATGCGGCAAGCGGCACGTATCGCTCGAAGGAAGAGCTTGAAACGAACATGAAGCGCGATCCGATTCTCGTTCTTCACGACCGGATGCGTGAGGACAATCAACTCACTGACGGTGAGTTTGCTGAGCTCGACTCGGAGCAGAAGGCGGTGTGTCAGGATGCCTGGGATTTTGCCGATGCCAGCCCTGAGCCTCCGCCCGAAGAGCTTTACACCGACGTCCTCGTCGAAACCACCAGTTGACATGGCGGTCATAACCTATCGCGACGCTCTGACGCAGGCACTTCGGGAAGAGCTCGCTCGCGATGATCGCGTATTTCTCATGGGCGAGGAAGTCGCGCAATACAACGGCGCGTACAAGGTCTCCAAGGGCCTGCTCGACGAATTCGGGCCGATGCGGGTGGTTGATACACCGATCACCGAGCTCGGATTTGCCGGCATTGGTGTTGGATCGGCGATGGTCGGGCTCAGACCGATTATCGAGTTCATGACCTGGAACTTCGCATTGCTGGCAATCGACCAGGTCGTGAACGCGGCTGCGAAGATGCTCTACATGTCAGGGGGTCAGTTTTCAATGCCGATGGTTTTCCGCGGGCCAAACGGTTCCGCGCTGCAACTCTCGGCGCAACACTCGCAGGCCTGGGAAAGCTGGCTCGCCCACATTCCGGGACTGAAGGTTCTTACTCCAGGCACCCCGGCGGATGCCAAGGGACTATTGAAAGCGGCAATCCGCGACGACAACCCGGTTGTGTTCCTCGAAGGCGAAATGTTGTACAACACAAAGGGAGAAGTTCCAGACGGCGACCACATCGTTCCCATCGGCAGGGCAGAAGTGAAGCGCGAAGGTGGTGATTGTTCAATAATCACCCACGGCAAGATGGTGCTTGTCGCCATGCAGGTCGCGGATACGCTGGCGAAGGAGAATATCTTCATCGACGTGGTCGACCTTCGGACAATTCGGCCGATGGACGTCGAGGCAATCAGTAAATCGGTTCAGAAAACCAACCGCGCGGTGGTGCTCGAAGAAGGCTGGGAGATGTGTGGCGTCGGGGCGCAGACAGTGGACTTCATACAGCGCGAATGTTTTGATGATCTCGACTCTCCGGTCATTCGAGTGCATCAGGCCGACACGCCGATGCCGTACGCCAAGGGCCTCGAGAAGGCAGCAAAGCCTGATGCAGCGAAAACAATCGCTGCAATCAGGAAAGTCATGTACCTCGACTGATACTTATGGCGACGAAAGTGGTAATGGAGGCGCTGTCTCCAACGATGGAGGAGGGCCGGCTCGTCAAATGGCTGATGAACGAGGGCGACGCTGTGAAAACCGGCGACGTTCTCGCCGAGGTCGAGACTGACAAGGCAATAATGGAACTCGTTGCCCGGGGGGATGGTGTACTCCGCAAGCAGCTCGGTGTGGAGGGGGACGCGTCACCGGTGGGAACGCTACTCGCGGTGATTGCGGGTGCTGACGAGGACATCGATGCGCTGATCGGCGGCGCGGCCGGCGCGGGCACTTCGGAGGCCGCCGGCGCCACCGCCATGCCCGAAACGCCGGAGCAGTCCCAGGGCGACGCGTCCACTCCACCTCAAGAAAAGAATGCAGGCCAACCGGCTTCGGGTACAGGCGAGCGCCCGCTCAGTGCCACACCTGTCCCCCAGTCAGAATCGTCACGTGCGGCTCAGGGGCGGCAGCGATCGTCGCCCCTCGCACGCCGGCTTGCGTCAGAGCGCGGCCTGGAAATCGGAACAGTTCGCGGATCGGGGCCAGGCGGCCGTGTTATCAAGCGTGACATCGAAAACGCACCGGCAGCGGCCGCAGCCGGCGGCGTCGGCGCGAAAAGTCCTGATCCGGCGATCCCTCGCCTCATCTCGCGCGATGGCGATTATCAGGATATCCCGCTTACCCAGATTCGCAAGACGATCGCACGGCGACTGTCGGAATCGATCGGGCCCGTTCCCACGTTTTATCTCACTGCCGAATTTGACGCGGAGCGCGCGGCAGATATGCGCGGACAGTTGAAGGAGCTCGGGGCAGATTACAAAGTGAGCTTCAATGACATCGTGATCAAAGCAGTCGCGGGCGCGCTCGCTGAGCATCCGGAAGTCAATGCCCACTGGATGGGAGATAGCATCCGGCATTTCAATCGCGTGCATGTTGCCATGGCCGTCGCAATCCCCGAAGGACTGATAACGCCGGTGATTTTTGACGCCGACCAGAAGACACTCCGCGAGATCTCAGCCGAAGCGCGGCAGCTCGCCGATCGGGCAAAGCAGCGCAAGCTGACCCCGGAGCAGTATACGGGCTCGACCTTCTCGGTCTCGAACCTCGGTATGCTTGGGATCGAAGCGTTCACGGCGATCATCAACCCCCCCGAAGCCGGGATTCTTGCAGTGGGTGCAGTTGAAGCCAGACCGGTTGTCGTTGACGATCAGATCGTCATCCGTCAACGGATGCGAGTGACGATGAGCTGCGACCATCGCGTGATCGATGGAGCAACCGGCGCAAGGTTCCTTCAGACCGTCAAGCGCGGATTCGAGAACCCGCTGCTGCTCATGTTATAACCACCAACGAAAAAACAATGGCATCATTTGACGTGATCTTCATCGGCGGCGGACCCGCCGGTTATGTAGGCGCAATTCGCTCTGCGCAACTGGGGATGACCGTGGCCGTAATCGAGCGCGAGGCGCTCGGCGGAACGTGCGTGCTGTGGGGTTGCATTCCGGCAAAGGCCCTCCTCGAGTCTGCATCGATCGCGAATAAAGTGCGAAAAGCAGCTGAGTTCGGCGTCACCGTCGGCGAAACAAAGTTCGATTACGGCGTGGCCATGAAGCGCTCGCGCTCGATAAGCATGCAGAACTCGAAAGGCGTCGAGTTTCTGTTCAAGAAACACAAGATTACGCACATCAAGGGGACCGCGAAGCTGGCCGGGAAGAACTCGGTGAGCGTGAAGACGGCCGATGGCAAGGAAGAAAAACACGATGCGAAAAAAGCTGTCGTGCTTTCCACAGGTTCCCGTGTCAAAGGACTCCCGCAGGCCGGGCTCGAGCTGAACAAGACCACCGTATTGTCATCCGACGAGGTGCTCGTTCTCGAACGTGCGCCAAAGACGATGGCCGTCATCGGAGCCGGCGCGGTCGGGTGCGAGTTTGCGGACGTGTTCAACTCGTTTGGAACGGAGGTCACTCTCATCGACGTCGCGACGTCAATCCTGCCGCTCGAGGATGCCGAATGCTCGGCGGAGCTTGCCAAATCGTTCAGGAAACGGAAGATCGAAGTCATTACCGGTGCGAAGATCGGCAACGTAAAGATCGGAAAATCATCGGTGACGATGTCTGTCGATTCCGGCGGCAAGTCGCGCACTCTCGAAGTGGAACAGGTTCTCGTTGCTGCAGGTCGTGCTCCAAACGTCGAAGAGGCAGGGCTCAAGGAAGCAGGTGTTCAACTGACAGAGCGCGGCTTTGTAAAAATCAACGAGCGAATGGAGACCTCGGTTAAGGGCGTTTATGCAATCGGCGATGTTGCTGGCCCGCCGATGCTGGCCCACAAAGGCTCTCGTGAAGGCGCTGTGCTGGCCGAGCTGCTGGCCGGGGGCGAGCACGTGCACCTGGTGAATTACGGCAACATTCCCAACGCCACATATTGTCATCCCGAAGTGGCTTCGGTGGGCATGACGGAGCAGCAGTGCAAGGACAAGAAGCTCGACTACAAGGTGGGAAAGTTTCCATTTTCAGCGAATGGACGGGCGCGTACTTCCGGAGAGACCGAAGGGTTCGTGAAAATCATCCGCGACGCGAAGTACGGCGAGATTCTCGGGGCTCACATCATCGGCGCCCACGCCACGGAATTATTGCATGAGCTTGTAGTCGCCCGTGAGAACGAATTCACGGTCGAAGAGATCGATCTCGCCATACATGCCCATCCGACTCTCTCGGAAGCTGTCGCCGAAGCATGTCTCGATTCCCTCGGGAAGGTGATTCACGCCTGACGGTGGAACGCAGGTCAGCGCTTCGGTTGACTGCCGGGAGCTGTGGGTAGTTCAACTGGGCTCGATGGGATATGCCGACGCGCTGGAGTTTCAGCGTCAGGCGGCCCGCAGGAGAATCTCAGGCGAATTGTCGCAAGACCTGCTGATTCTCGTCGAACACCCGCCAGTCGTCACACTTGGCCGTTTGACAAAGGAAACCAGCGTGACGGCAACCCGTGAGGAACTCACGTCGAAGGGCGTTGCTCTGTTCGAAGTGGAACGCGGTGGCGACGTGACTTTCCATGGGCCGGGGCAGCTCGTCGGTTATACGATCATCGATTTGAAGCGCCACCGGAAGGATCTACACTGGTTCCTCCGTCAGATCGAGGAGGCATTGATTCGAACGCTTGCGGAGACTGATATCAATGCCGAACGGGATATCGGCCGCACCGGAGTATGGACGGCCGGCCGCAAAATAGCATCTATCGGGCTCCACGCACGCGACTGGGTGACATGGCATGGGTTTGCGCTCAACGTGACAACCGATCTGGCCTACTTCGACCTCATTGTTCCCTGCGGGATCGGAGGGGTGGCGATGACGTCGATTGAAAATGAGCATCGGATTGCGGGGCACAACAAGCCCCGCCCTGTTACGGCAGGTAGCGCTGCGCCCGCGTTTTCTGGGAGATCTGAAGGAATGACAGCGACAGGTAGTGCGGTCAGGCCAACGACAATGGCGGCTGTGGGAGAAACCGTAGCATCGAAGTTTGCCGAAGTGCTGGGCCTGACACCGATTGCAAAAGCTCCGGGCATCATCTCTGTGCTCACTCCACTGCAAGTTTAGCAATCGGAGCAATCGGCCTTCGGCATCGTTTCGGGTAGCCAGCGTATATTAGAATCGATGACGGATGACGCACTTCGGGGTGAGGTTTATCCCGCTCGCGACCGACCAGTTCTGCTCGACGATCCGAAAGATCTGAGTGCCCACCTGAACCCTGAGCAGGCGGCAGCAGCAGTCCATGGAGAAGGTCCCCTGCTCATAATTGCCGGAGCTGGCACCGGCAAAACGCGAACGCTTGTCTACCGCGTCGCACATCTCATCGAGCGTGGTGTGCGGCCGGAAAGGATTCTCCTCCTTACTTTCACCCGGCGCGCCTCGCAGGAAATGCTTTCACGCGCCGAGCGACTGGTGGGTGCGAACAGCAGGAAGGTGAGCGGCGGGACGTTTCACGCAACGGCACACCGCCTGTTGCGGCGATTCGGTCAGCTGGCGGGGCTCTCGAAAGACTTTACGATCATGGATCAGGGAGACGCTGCGGATCTGATGCAGCTATCGCGGTCGCAGCTCGGTTACGCCTCGAAATCAAAGCGGTTTCCAAGGAAGGAGACGCTCCACTACGTATACTCACGTCATATAAATACCGGAATTTCAGTTGACGACATAGTTCGCGAAGAGTATCCGCAGTTTGTCGATTATCTCGAGGATTTCAGGAAGATATTCGAAGACTACACCGCCCGAAAGCAGGACCGTAACCTCGTCGATTACGACGATTTGCTGTTGTTCTGGGCGCTGATGCTCGAAGCATCGCCTGAGCTTGGCGACCGGGTTGCGGCGTTGTACGACCATGTTCTCGTCGACGAGTACCAGGACACGAATGTTCTTCAGGCGCGGATTCTCCGCGGCATGTGTCGCACCCACAATAACATCACCGTCGTTGGCGACGACGCGCAGAGCATCTACTCATTTCGCGGGGCGAACTTTCGCAACATTCTCAGCTTTCCCACCCAGTTTCCCGGCGCGAGAATCGTCACCCTCGAGCAGAACTATCGATCGACGCCGCCCATCCTCGATGTCACCAACACGTTGATCTCGAGAGCGACCGAAAGGTTCACAAAAAACCTGTGGACCGAGCGAACCGGCGGCGAGCCGCCGTGGCTCGTCGCGGCCCAGGACGAACAGCAGCAGACACAGTTTGTCGTGGACCGTATCCTCGAGCTGCACGAGGAAGGCATTCCGCTCCGGGAGATCGCCGTGATATTCCGTGCGGGGTACATGTCGGCAGATCTCGAGATAGAACTTACCAACCGAAAGATCCCGTTTGAAAAATGGGGGGGATTGAAGTTTCTCGAAGCAGCCCATGTGAAAGATGTGCTTGCCTTTCTCAGGATACTGGAGAACCCACGCGATGAAGTAAGCTGGTACCGCATTCTGCTCCTGCTGCCCGGTATCGGCGATGCTACGGCCCGCTCGGCGATCGACGCCATGGCGGGTGCCGCGTGGGAGTCGGCCGCGTTTGGCGGCTACCAGGCCCCGCCACGGGCGCGAGATGCACATGCCGCACTGGTGTCGTTGTTGAACGACCTGCGCGGCGCTCCTTCAGCGGACCGGGCAAAAGTATCCGCTGACATCGCCCGGGTACGCGTGATGTACGACAACATCCTTCGTGAACGCTACGATAAGGCGCAGCCAAGACTGTCAGATCTCGACCAGCTACAGACGATCTCGGCCGGATATCCTGACCGGGCTACGTTTCTGTCTGCGCTGGCGCTCGAACCGCCCCAGGCGACGCAGGATCTCGCTGGCCCTGCGGGCAGTGACGACAACGATTGTCTGGTGCTGAGCACCGCGCACTCATCCAAGGGCAAGGAATGGGAAGCAGTGTTCCTGATCTGGGCGGTGGACGGCTGGTTTCCGTCGGCTCGCGCACTCGATAGCGATGAAGATACCGACGAGGAACGCCGGTTGATGTACGTGGCCATGACGCGAGCCAGGAACTATCTGAGTGTCACATACCCTTTGAACGCGTATTCATCGCGGCGGGGCTCCGATTACTCGATTGACCAGCTCACCCGTTTCATCGATCGCGGAGTTCGTGACAGAATGCAGCGTGTTGCCGTGGGATTGCCTGTGCAACCGCCCGATGCGCCATCGGGGCCAGCATCCCCCCTGCTGGACCTCCGCGCGCTCCTGAGAGGACGTTTCAGCGCGGGTTGAAATAAAATCAGATGAGCAGTACAAAAAACGCGAGGTGCACCTTGCACCCCGCGTTGTCTGCACTTGTCCTGCTGTCCAAAAGCTACGCCGCCGTAGTCACACAGGCCGCGCGATTGAACTCCCTGTTGTTTTCCTCGTTGAAAGGCACGGGATACGCAACGTCGTTTCCGAATGTGCCACCGCGGAAATGCGTGCCACTCGGAAATGCAACATTTGACGGAACTCCGTACTGACGCACGAGCCGGCGCAGGTCGCCTTGACGGTGTCCAGTGTTGAACAACCACAATGCGCGTTCCTGAAAAAACAGAGCGCGGCGAGTGTCTGGAGTTCCGGGATCAATAAGCGGCTGCAGTCCCGTCGGATTCTGCACGGCTTTCTGACCGGGATAGAGTACCTGGACGATCTGTGTGACGTTTGCCCGCAGTGTATTCAGTGTACTGAGCATCAAAGCAGTATTTCCCGCACGCAGCGCCGCCTCGGCTTCGATCAGGCGCGCCTCGACTCCCGAAGCCAGGGGCACATCGGCATCGAGAGTGGAATAATTGTTGTTGAAAAAACAATTGACTGCGCTAAAACATCTGCCCTTGAACTCCCAGGGTACTCTGGGGTCGCGAAGACCGCGGAAAGCGATTCCTTCGGCACCAGGAGCCGTGGTAGCAGGAGCTGTAGCATCTGGACGCGTACTGGTGGTGCTGATAACCGCACCTTCGAGATTCGACACGCTGTAACGGCCATTGTCGATCAACGCCCTGATCGGATTGTTTTCGGCCGGAGT
Organism: Gemmatimonadaceae bacterium; assembly: GCA_037721215.1. Classification (NCBI taxonomy): domain Bacteria; kingdom Pseudomonadati; phylum Gemmatimonadota; class Gemmatimonadia; order Gemmatimonadales; family Gemmatimonadaceae; species Gemmatimonadaceae bacterium. Next base: position 44,537 of record JBBJNV010000023.1, on the reverse strand, counting down.
GTTGATAGAGTGCTCGAGCAGAAAAACGTACGACGTTGGCACACTCTGCACGGCTGCTGCCGCCTCGGCGAACCGGCCAAGATTCAACAACGCTCTGGCCTTTCCAACAGCCGCCAGAGCGTTGGACGAATTGAGGGCTAACGCCTGATTGAAGCGCGTAACAGCGGTATCGTTCATGCCCGCAGTGCTAAGCGGAACACCGTTGGTAATGCGGCTAGCGTCAACCACACCGGTGTCGGGCACAACGCTGAAGGGAACCGAACCGCACCATCCTTCGCTGAGGGTTACGTAAACGTAACCTTCAATCGTACGGAGTTGCGCCTGCGTGGTCCCGTCTGCAGCTGCTGTGGCTGGTGTTGAAAACTGGGCAACAGTTGCAAACGCCCGGCGCGCGTTGAAACGGGCCTGCTGCAGCAAACCAAACGACCCGTCCGAAATGTTGCCAAGCACTGCGGGCTGCAGCGTGCGCTTATCCGCCGCATCTCGGGTAGTGAAGGTATCTCCGTAGTACAATTCATCCGAAATGACGCCTGAGGAAGAAAGAAACGAGTCGCCGCCAAACCCGCTGTAACCGCCAATGAACTGACGCAAGGCGCCGTTCACTAACGCCGGTACTGAACCGGTGTTGTTAATCTCCTCAGGCCGGCGCGCTGCGGGGTCTTCGACTTCTACGATCTTGTCAGTGTCACAAGCCCCGGCTGAGAGCGCCAGCACCGTTGCCAGCACTAGCCTGGGAAGGGTCCGAAGACCCTTCCCTGTGGATAAAATTTTCATGGGTAAATAATCCGTCGATTTAAAGTTTGAAGTCGAAACGAAGAGTGAAGGTCCGGACCGGGGGCTGGGTGTTGAATTCGCCCTGACCGAAATTCGAGCTGCCACCACCTTCATTGATCTCCGGATCGATACCAGAGTAATCGGTCCAGGTCTTGAGATTACGACCCGAGAGTGAAATTGCCGCACCCTCGAGCGCGCTGAACTTGCTCGAAATCGACTCTGGTACCCCGACACGAACGGACAATTCACGCCATTTGATGAAGTCAGCATCTTCGATGTAGCCGAAAGGCGTTGCGGACAGGAATTGAGCCCCGATATACGCCGCCTGCGACTCCAGAGAAGCATTGGGATTCGACAGCGCACCACACTGACTGTAGATTGCGGTCGGCCCCTGCGTCCGGCAACGGAAGAACTCCGTGAAATTCAACTGCTTGTTACCCGCCCGACGCTCGAATAGCGCAGAAATTGTGAAGGCGCCAAACAGCGTCACGTCACCAGAAAGACCTTGGGTATTCGTGGGAAGTGCGGGTCCTACATAAGCCACATTCAGGGTGTCAAGACCGCCCTTGATATTACGGACCGCCAGAAACTTCGACGTGTCTACAGTAACCTCGGCCCGGGACAGCTTACCGTTCTTGTCGGCATCGTCGTATTTGATTGGCCGGGCGAAGAATGCGCCGGTCGGGAAGTCCTGACGATGAGCCTGGGCTCCACGGTTGAACTGAATCGGCGCTACTGCGCTATCCAGGGCAAGATCTTCAATGCGGTTGCGCAGAGTCGTCGCCGTCAAGCGGGCGTCGAAGCGAAACTTGCTTGCATCTACCAGATTGGCGCGCAACGCCGTTTCGGTACCCCAGTTCCGGATGCTGCCGATATTCTGAAACACCGCGCCGGTGAGTCCGGAAGATGGTGCAAGGTTGCGCGAAATAAGCGCATCCACAGAGCGACGCGTAAAGGCCGTAAACTCTGTCGAGAAGCGATCACTGAAGAAAGAAGCATCGAATCCACCCTCGATCTCAGTGGTTCTTTCGACCTTCAGCGCCGAGTTGCCTGTTCTGGTAAGAATGAGCGCTGGCAATTCAGCGCCGCCAATCTGCACTGCACGGGATGCAAAAAACGTTTCCGCATCGCCGAAGCCCGGACGTTGACCAGCCTGCCCGTAGCCGGCGCGAAGACGCAGCTGACTGAGGAATCCAATCGTCGGGAAAAACGGCTCCTTTGAAAGGACCCAGGAAGCGTTAAGCGATGGATATACCGCCAGACCTGACACTTCCCTGATCAATCCGCTGTTGTTATCAGCGCGAAGTGTTCCGGCCACAAAAAAGCGATCGGCAAACGCCAATTCCTGGCGGCCGAACAAGCCGAAGGTCTTCGCGTCCGAATAGCCTTCGCTGACAGAAAACTGACTCGTTGCTGCAGAGCATGACTCGGTGCCCGCTGGAATGCCGATGCCGTAGCAACCGATGCTCTCGAACAGCGTCCTGAGATAGCTCACTCCACCAGTCGTATTGGAAACCAGGCTTGGCGTGAGAGAGAAGGTAGCCGTTCCGGAAGCATTCGACGTGTACTGATAGCTGCGTGACCGATTTCCATCACGGAAACCGCGAACATAGTCGAGTGCGAGCGGAAGAATGTTTGGATCCAAAGTCTGTCTGTCGTAGCGTCCGAAGTAGTCAACGCCGACGTTTCCATTCAGCCGCAGCCAGGACAATGGGTTGTACTGCGTGTTAGCACCGACTATGTAGCGGTCGACTGACTGGCTCGAGACCGTCAGACGCTGGTCAGCCGTGTTGTACCCGAAATAGGATCCGAGCCGTGAACCGGGTTTGGATACAGTGTCCGACTCCATTCCCGGCAGATACTGCGCAGTACCCAGGAATCCGTTGATGAGCGGACTGAAGATATTGTTATCACCTGAGAACCGGTCGGAGTCGCTGGTGATGTAGGCCGCAGTAATAGCTGCATTCGCCTTGCTGCCAATACGAGCGTTGAGATTGGTACGAAAGCTTACGCGCTCAAGGTCGTTCGGCCGAAGTACTCCATTCTCGCGTTCCTGGTCGCCGGAGATGAAGAACGTAAGAGCTTCGCTGCCGCCCGAGATGCTCAAGCCCACTTTGCCCCGCTGTCCGTTCTGGAACGGCGTCGTACGAGAGTCTTCCAGCTGATTGAAAGAAAGAACCGTGTCCTGAACGCAAGCACCGGGCGTTCCAGAGGCAAGCGCCGCCAAAAAATTTGGGCACTGCTGATAAGGCCGGGTAGTACCTCCGAAGAGGTTTCTGGTGTTGAGAACTCCGCCCTGCTCTATGTCATACACGTCTCCCTGGCCTAGCCGCGAGAGCGCTATGTAGTTGGACGGATAGTCATTCTTGTCTTCCAGGCGTCCGCCTTCGACGTAGCCGCGCCACACGGGCTTGCCTGCCCGCCCGCGCTTGGTCGAGATCAGGATGACTCCGACCGAGGCCGCGCTGCCATAAATGGCGGACGCCGCTGGGCCCTTGAGGATCTCGATGTTCTCGATCTCTTCCGGGTTGATGTCATTCAGTCTCGAGTAATCCTGCCCGCCAAGACCAATTCCGCCCTTGCTGTTCGAGACCAGAATCCCGTCAACATAGAGAAGAGGTTCGTTCGAAAGCGAAAGACTGTTGGCACCGCGAATCCGGACGCGCTGCGACGAGCCTGTCGCGCCTGCGGCCGATTGCAGATTCACGCCAGCCACACGGCCCTGGAGTACGTCTGCCATCTTGGTGATGGGGCCCTTGGGCAGAGCCGCGACGTCGATGTAACCGGTGTTGGTGCCAACTTCAACGCGTCGCTGTACCTGACCGGTAACAGCGTTGACGACAACTTCCTCGAGCTGCGCCGCCGACGTCGCAAGCGCGAAATTCGCGGCTGCACTGACGCCCGCACCGACAGTTACGCGCTGCAGGCCGGGCGCGTATCCGACTCTACGCGCGCGAACCTCGTACGACCCGGCTGGCACATTCGTAATCGAATACCGGCCCTGCTGATCGGTCGAGGCGCCGCGCTGGGTGCCGACTACAAACACCTGTGCTTCCTGCACCGGGCGCTGATTGGATGCATCCAATACCTGACCGGTGATCGTACCGCCGCCCTGAGCAGAAAGCCCAACGGGCAGCGCCATGGCAACCAAAGCCATGGCAATTCTGACTAATCTGGTCATACCATTCTCTCCTTTCCTGTTCAAATGTGCGCCGGAGCAGGAGCGCCGGCGCAGGTGAGATTCACCTTAGTATACTAACGACAGGCTTAGATTTGACAACCTGCCCGCCCTTTACCGGATCTCTCCTATAGGTTGAAGTGTGGTCGCCCCGTCGGCGCCCGTGCGCCAGCGGCCGGGGAAGCAAATGTCAGCATCTTGTATGCCGGATCACCGCTGTTGGATTCATCAGCAGCACGCAAAAATCCTGCGGCATTGCCGCCGCTCTCAGCTCCCGCCGTTTTTCCCCGACTTTCCAGGCGCGGCCGGGAAAGAAAATGACTGGTAGACTACCTGACGCACAGGCTTGCCATTCTTGAGTGCCGGAGCATACACGGCACGTTCCAGACCTTGAATCACTGCCTCGCTGAACAACGGATGCGCCGAAGAAACTATTGCTAAAGTCCCATTTTCGATGCGTCCCACAGAATCGACGACGAATTCCGCCACGACGTTTCCCCCGGTCCCACTTGCAAAAAGAGCTGGAGGATGCGCCACGACAAGCGGCGGAGATCCAGCCAGCGCCGCCGGCCTGTCTACCTGGTCGGGCGTATAGACCGATAGAGCACTCACCAGCTTTTCAAGGTCGACGTCTGACCGCGTGGCACTTCTCCTGGGCTCGGTATCCCTGCCCCTCGACCAGAGCAGAATCGTTCCGCAGCTGGACATTCCCTGCGGACCGGTGTAGTCGATCGGTGCGTTTGTAGAGCCCAGATACATCTCGATGCCGTGTAACGTGCTCGCTGAAAATGCATCGAGATCCACTTCGCCCGCGGGCATCGCAGTGCCATCCAGCCATACGAGGGGGCGGCAAGCCCTGCCCCGCATCCGGACAGCGCCGAGGCCGGTGGGGCTCCGCATTGCGTTTACCCCCGGAGTCTGCGCCAGGAGCTGGCTGAGCGTTCGGTAGCTCTTTCTGTCAATCTCATCGCGGGCGATGAAGTAGCCGCCGGAGCGCCGCCGAAGTCGCTCATAGTATCCGGCCAGCCGGCCGGTGTACTTCACGCGGCTTGCCTGCACTACCACCGGGCTCATGGTATTGGGCAATGCTGACATTCTGAATTGAATACGCCCGGATGCTTCCTGCGACGTAACGGTCGCCTTTTGCGCCACTGGTGCGAAGCCCAGGCGGCGCGCGAGGATTTCGACTGGGCCCAGAGTGACGCCCGTTATTCGAAATGCGCCGCGCTCATCACTCACGGTTGCCAGCTGGGTGCCGCCAAGCGAAACCCTGGCCCCGGAAACGGGGTTGTCAGATACGTCCAGCACAATGCCGCTCACGGTACCCGACGGCTGGGCTATCGCGCGGGGAACCGGCGTCACGATGCCGCTAAGGAGCAGCGGCACCCAGAGCCGCGCACTGAAACGCCCGAATGCGCACATTGGTCGGCATCGCCTCGCTTCGAAGAACATCTCCCTGGCCACAGGGAGACGTTGGTCCCATCAGGGAATGTCTGACTCCCGGACTGCGCTGCGGCCGTCAATCAGCGTAGCTGAACCGAAGCTATTGCAGGGACCCGACCCCTGCAAGCGATTTCCTCCCAGCAGTTTCGCAGTGCTGTCCTGCGTCGCGACCCATCGTGCGAGAGCCGCATAAGGATCGTCCTTGTTGGCTTTCGCAAGGGAAATCACGCGGCCAATCGCCCGACGCAGATTCCGTCCTTCCCGGTCGTAAACCGAGTCGAACAAATCAAGATCCCGCGCGTAGACACGCCTCGCCAGCAGCGATGCGTTGTCCAGTGGCACGTTCGCCGCATACGACCGAGGGATTGTTGTGAGTTGTGGCCCGACCACTGTTACGAGCCGGCGCCGCGCGGCCAGATAAACTGTGTCCCTGACCCGTATGCGCGCTGCCCTGTCGTCAGGATGCATCGCGTATGCTGAATCGAGCGACTTTGCGAGCCCGGTCCAGAAATCCCCAAGGCGTTTTTCATCGGCCCATTCCGAGTCGACCCTCCCTGCCGCGGCCGCGTTGCCTCGGGACCTGAAAAATGCCGCTGCGCCACGCGCGCCCACAAAACTCGCAAACGACTCGTTGAACACCGCCTGCCCCGGTGCGTAGAAGGTGTTGTGAGTCACTTCGTGAATGACGGTGTTGACGAGCTCGAGACTGTCCCGTGAAAGCGTTGTGCTGAGCAGAGGGTCGTTGAAGAATCCGAGAGTGCTGAACGCACCGGATGGCCGTAAAGCCACATCATAACCGTCGTCGAGGAAAGACTTGGCCGCCCGCCTGGCGGCGTCGAAATCAAAAAACCCCTTGTATGGAACCCGGCCCACAATGGGAAACCACCAGGTATACGCTTCGAGCCGGTCCCGATAGGCTGCCGAAAGCACCAGCACGAGCGTATCGCTCTCGAGGCGGGAATAGGTGGTGAAGCTGTCTCCGGTCCGGAGTCGAATGGAGTCTTTTGCGTACGCACGAGCGTCGAGCACGAGCTGCAGCTTGTTTCTCACCGCCTGATCGATCGACCGGTCGCGAACCAGTTTGGAGATCGGTCGCCTTCCGGCGAGAATCTTCCCCTCCTCCCAGGCGGCCCGGCTGAGGTAGCAACCGATGGGCGTCAAGCCCAGTGCAGCCACGCCCGCGAGCGCCGCTATCGCGGCTATACGCCTTCGCATATTGTTATGAGGTGTCCTTCGTACATCTCCATTGTCACTCCGAATACTCCCTTCTGGATGGCGCAAATCGCATCGATGACCTGATCCGGCGCGCGCAGGAATTCGAGCAACCCGCGCTTGCGATCACCGACCATGGAAATCTGCACGGCGCATGGGAGTTCCAGGAAAAAGCGATCGCCGCAGGAATCAAACCTATAGTAGGCATGGAGGCCTACGTAGCGCCGGGCAGCCGGCGTAACAAGGAGCGCGAAGCAAACCGGAAGCCATACTACCACCTCGTGCTCCTCGCCAGGAACGCGACCGGCTATCGGAATCTGGTAAAGCTTTCCTCTCTCGCCTATACCGAGGGTTTCTATTCCCGGCCGCGAGTCGACCGCGAGCTTCTCGCCCTCCACCACGAAGGTATCATAGTATCGTCCGCGTGCATGGCGGGAGAGGTCGCGACACACCTTCTCGCCGACAACTGGGCGGCGGCGAAGGAAGCAGCGTCATGGTACGCCAATACCTTCAAGGATTACTACCTCGAGGTTCAGGCTCACACCACGGCCAATCAGGCGGAAATCAACAGCCGCGTTTTCCGGCTGGCCCAGGAACTCGGTCTCCCTGTAGTCGCCACCAACGACGCGCATTTCCTGCGTGCCGAAGATCACGCCGCCCACGATGTCCTGCTCTGCATCGGGCTTGGCAAGGATCACAGCTCGCAGGACCGGATGAGGTACAACGAGGGCCTGTACTTCAAGAATGTCGACGAGATTTCGGCGGCGTTCCCGGACCGCCCGGATGTCATCGAGAACACGCTCAAAATCGCTGACGAGTCGAGCTCCGAATTCAGGAAGCAGTATCAGGTGCCGGCGTTTCCGCTCCCGGATGACGTTACGAGCGAGAATGAACTGCTCGTCCGGCTCAGTGAGCAGGGAGCGCACATGCGTTACGGTGAAGCGCCACCGGCCGAAGTCCGGGAACGCCTGGACTATGAGCTGCAGGTGATAACCAGCACCGGGTATGCCGGCTATTTCCTGATTGTCGCCGATTTCATTCAAGCCGCCCGCACCAGGGGTATCCCCGTTGGCCCAGGCAGAGGTTCCGCTGCCGGGTCGCTCGTCGCGTATGCCCTTCGGATCACCGATGTCGACCCCCTCCGCTTCGACCTGCTCTTCGAGCGTTTCCTGAATCCGGAGCGAGTGTCGATGCCGGACATCGACATCGATTTCTGCTACGAACGCCGCGGCGAAGTCATCGAGTACGTACGGGAAAAATACGGCCGCGATTCAGTAGGTCAGATCATCACTTTCGGCACCCTCAAGTCGCGAGCAGCGGTGAAGGATGTCGGTCGCACTCTTGGATTCACCCCGGCCGAAACCGACGCGCTTGCAAAGCTCATCCCAAACGCGCCCAACTTCTCGCTGACTGTCAAGGAAGCCATCGACAAGGTGCCCGAGGTGCGGAAGCTCTATCGTGACGATGAGCGCTACCGCGAGCTGCTGGACTTCGCGATCAAGCTCGAAGGGTTGTCGAGGCACGCCGGAGTGCACGCCGCCGGCGTCGTGATCGCACCCGGCCCGCTCGACGACTACGTACCGATTTGCACGCAGGGCTCGAGGGGCTCGAGTGCAGGTAGCGATGAGAGCATTGTCGTCACCCAGTACGACATGAACGCTCTCGAGCACGTCGGCATGCTCAAGATGGATTTCCTGGGTCTCACTACACTTACGGTGATCAGTGACGCGCTCGCGTCGATTCGCGCGCGCACAGGGGACGCTCCCGATCTGGACACGCTTCCTCTCGAGGACGAGAAGACGTTCAGAATGCTGCGTGCCGGGAGAACCGCCGGCGTATTCCAGTTTGAATCGGCGCTTGCCACCGACATGCTCAAGAGCATGCGAGCTGACAGATTCGACGATCTGGTTGCCTCGAATGCACTGATGCGGCCGGGCCCGCTCGATGCGGGGATGCACAAGGTCTACTGCAAACGAAAGCGGGGCGAGGAGGCCGTCACTTATGCGCTGCCCGAGCTCGAGGAGATTCTCGATACCACTTACGGTGTAATCACTTATCAGGAACAGCTGATGCGCATCGCGCAAAAGCTGGCAGGCATTTCGCTTGGTGAAGCAGACGTGCTTCGCAAAGCCGTTGGTAAAAAGGATTCCCCGCTCATCCGCGTCGAGGTTGGAAAATTCGTCGAAAAAGCCATTGCCCTTGGCCACGATGCAAAGATCATCGCTGAAATTGCCGGCCAGATCGTGACGTTCGGACGTTACGGATTCAACAAGTCGCACGCCGTTGCTTACTCGATCATCTCATTCCATACGGCCTGGCTCAAGACGCACTATCCTGCGGATTTCATGGCCGCGCTGCTTACATCGCAGATTGGCGATACTGACAGCGTCGTCAAATACATCAAGGAAGCGCGCGAAATCGGCATCGAGCTTCTGCCGCCGGATATCAATGAGTCCGGCTACAAGTTTACTGTCATCGCCGAAAAGCGAATCCGCTTCGGACTGGGCGCAATACGCAACGTCGGCAGGTCGGCGATTGATTCCATAATTGCAATCCGGGAGAAAACGCCGGTCGAATCGTTGTTCGATCTTGCGAATCGCGTCGACCTGCGGGTTTGCAGCAAGCGCGTGTTCGAAGCACTCATTCAGGCCGGCGCGCTCGATGGGCTGGGCGGACATCGCGCGCAGCTTTTTGCCGTTCTCGATTCGGCGATTCGAGAGGCATCCCTGCAGCAGGAGGAGGCAACCTCCGGGCAGGTGTCGATGTTCGGCACGCAATCGTTGAATGGTGGTGCAACGCGCCACGAGTCTCCTGCCCTGCCCAACATCGCGCCGTGGACCGAGTCGGACCGTCTGTCGAAAGAAAAGGATATTCTCGGGTTTTATACATCGGGGCATCCTCTCGATCCCTTTACGACGGAGTGCGAGCTTTTCGCCACTCACCGAGTTGCCGACCTGGGCAGCTGGAGTGCGGAGCCAATGGCACTTTCAGTTGTCGTGACGGCGATAAAGAAGCAGACCAGCAAACGATCGGGCGCGGAATTCGCGCGGCTTACGATCGAGGATTTCTCGGGCTCTACGGAAGTGCTCGTGTTTCCGGAGAAATGGAGCGTGCTGGCCGATCAGGTAAAAACGGACACTCCCGTATTGCTGCGGGGCGGTTATGCGCGCCGGGATCAGGACGCTGACAATCCCTCGTTCGTGCTGGATTCCGTGATGAAGCTTGCCGAGCTGCGCGCGAACGGGCAGGTGATGATTGCCATCGAAGTTCTGAAAGACCCGTCGCGATCGCCTGATGTCGTCAACGAGCTGAAGGCAATCGTGGAATCGTATCCGGGCACTGTGCCACTCGAGCTCGAATACAGCGATGGCAACGGGTTGCGGGCAAGGCTGCGTTCCCGCAGTTTGACTTTGGCGGTCAACAACGCCGCGCTGGGCGAGCTCCGCTCACTGCTTGGGAACGATTCGGTTCGTCTGCGACGCGGGAGCAAGTAAGTGGCGACTTCAACAACGCTCGAGTTCGAGAAGCCGATTGCGGAGCTGGAAAAGCAGATTGACGAGCTGAGGCGGCTGGCCGGCGAGCGGCAGTTGAACGTATCGGCCGAGCTCGCGCCGCTCGAAAGAAAACTCGGCGAGCTGCGGGAAGAGATCTACCACAATCTGACGCCATGGCAGCGCGTCCAGGTCGCACGCAATTCGAAGCGGCCGTTCACGTCCGAGTTGATCGAGCTCATCTTCACCGATTTCATCGAGCTCCACGGAGACCGCGCGTTTCGCGATGATCCAGCAATAATCGGCGGCTGGGCGCGGCTCGACGGTGAGACGATAATGGTGATGGGCCAGCAGCGTGGCCGTGACACCAAGGAGCTTCTCAAACGCAACTTCGGAATGCCGCATCCCGAGGGATACCGGAAAGCGCTGAGACTGATGAAGCTGGCTGAGAAGTTTCATGTGCCGGTTCTCACTTTCATCGACACAATGGGAGCATGGCCGGGGATTGGAGCAGAGGAGCGGGGTCAATCCGAGGCAATCGCCCGGAATCTGCTCGAGATGACGCAATTGACTGTGCCGATTATCGCGACGGTAATCGGTGAAGGCGGATCAGGCGGTGCGCTCGCCCTTGGCGTCGCCGACCGCGTGCTCATGATGGAAAACGCCGTCTACTCGGTGATAAGTGTGGAGGGGTGTGCGACAATTCTCTGGAAGGATGGGAAGCGGCCTGACGTGCAGGAGAAGGCCGCATCGGCGTTGAGACTGACCGCCCCTGATCTTTTCGAGCTGCGGGTAATCGATGAAATTGTGCCGGAGCCCCCGGGCGCGGCGCACGCCGACCATCCTGCAGCGGCGAAGGTGTTGCAGGAAACGCTGAATCGTCATCTGGAGGAGCTCCGAAAGCTGAGGCCGGAAAAGCTGGTCCGGCGCCGACGGCAGAAATATCTGCGTCTGGGACAATGGTCTGAGTAAGGGCAGTATCACGTCAGTAGAACGACATTGTTTATAGAGCTAACCGGCCCTGAATCGCTCGATCCTATTTCGAATCATATAAAGTGGCCCATCTGGTAGAAATTGCATTTCGGGGAAACCGGAAGGAGTTCTTTCTCTGGGATTACCCTGAGCCTCCGCCCATGAAGGCGGCGGTAATCGTCGACGCTGACCGTGGCGAGGACCTGGGGCATGTGCATTCTCTGGGGGATCTGGCTCAGATCCGGAACGGTGGGTGTCCCCACGGCTGCGGAACGACAGCCCCCACGCGGAAAGCGCTGCGCCTGGCAAACGCCCGAGACAAGGCCTCGGCGGCTGAGCTCGTCAGTCTGAATGACGACGTAAGACGAAAGGCCATGGAAAGAGTGCGAGCCAACGGGCTCGGGATGAAAATGTCTGACGCCGAGTGGCAGTGGGACCGCAAGAAGCTGACATTCTATTTTACTGCGGAGAAGCGTGTCGATTTCCGCAATCTCGTGCGCGATCTGGCGGCGCTTTTCCGGACGCGGATCGAGCTCAAGCAGATTGGCGTACGCGACGAGGCAAAGCGCCTCGATGGGATTGGCAGGTGCGGACGCCAGTATTGTTCGGCGTCATGGCTACCCGAGCTGCGCCCGGTAAACCTCGGCGTGGCCAAGGATCAACGACTCTCACTGAACCCCGCGCAAATCTCCGGGGCCTGCGGACGTCTCATGTGCTGTCTCCGTTACGAACACGACTTTTACGTTCAGAGCCGCAAGCGGTTTCCGAAAGAGGGAAAGATCTTCGTCACGGAAACGGGTGAGGAGAAGCTGATGGCAATCGACATCTTCCACGAGCGTCTGACATTCCGGACTACGGAGGGGGACACGCGCGTCGTCACGCTTGCGGATTTCAACCGCGCCATGCTCCAGCCCTCCTCTGCGGAGAGCGAGGAAGCGCTGAACGTTTCTCTCGCGGCTGAAGAGTCAGACTCGGGCGAAGTTTATTTCGATGTTTCGCCCGAACTCATGTACACAGCGGAGCATGAGGTCCCACCGCTGAGACAGCTTGTCGTTCTCGACTCCCCTCTGCACGACGGAGATGGCGCAGATACGGATTCCCGCATCGACGATGGAGTTGAATCTTCGCGCGCGGAATCGGAGAGCGCGGCGGCGGCGAATGAAGTCGCTGACGCATCAGCGGGGCACGGCGGAGAGCGGGATGAGTCCCTCGCGCGCCGCCGTCGCGGGCGTCGTGGCGGCAAGCGTGGCCGCGGCAACACCGGTACTTCGGGCACCGGGACCGGGAACGGGTGACCTTGGCCCCGTTTTACATAACTGCTGCAATCGATTACGCGAACGGCGATCCACACCTCGGGCATGCTTTCGAGAAGATCGGTGCCGATGCAATTGCCCGCTATCGCCGGATGTGCGGCGACGATGTGCATTTTCTGCTCGGGATGGACGAACACGGACAGAAAGTGGCCCTGGAGGCAGGGGACCGTGGTGTAGAACCGCACGCGCTCGTGAACGAAGTTGCCACGAGATTCCAGACGATGTGGAACCGGCTCGGCATCTCGAACGACCAGTTCATACGGACTACGTCAGCCGAGCACCACGCGGGCGTTCGGGCACTCATCGAAGCGATCTTCGAACATTCGCCCGGTGATTTCTATGAAAAAGCATACGAGGGCTGGTATTGCGTCGGATGCGAATCGTTCAAGCAGGACAACGAGATCATCCAGGGCAAATGCGTCCTGCATCCCACGCGCATGCTGCAGTGGGTAGCCGAAAAGAACTGGTTCTTCCGGTTGTCGTCCTATACTGACCGACTGCGTTCGCTCATCGCTGACACCGATTTTCTCGGACCGAAGAGCAGACGGAACGAGATGCTGTCGCTGCTTGACCAGGGTCTCGAGGATATTTCTGCGAGCCGGTCGCGATTTTCGTGGGGCGTGCCCTTTCCGAGACCGTCGAGCAACGGTGAAACCCAGACGACTTACGTCTGGTTCGACGCACTTCCGAACTACCTCACCGCAACGGGATATCCTGACGAGCGCTTCCGGTCGCGCTGGCCGGCCGATCTGCACGTGGTGGGAAAGGACATTACCCGGTTTCATGCGGTGATCTGGCCGGCGATGCTGATGGCGGCGGGACTCGATGTTCCGCGCCGCGTGTGGGCGCACGGTTTCGTTCTGCTGGCGGGTGATCGCTTCAGCAAATCGGCTGGCGTGAAGCTCGAGCTGGGTGAAGCCATCGACCGATACGGGCCAGACTCGTTCCGATATTTCCTGCTTCGCGAAGTTCCTTTCGACGCCGATGGAAACTTCGCCTGGGAGAGGTTCGAGGAGCGGTACAATGCCGATCTTGCCAATGCGTGGGGAAATCTCGCCAGCCGGACCATCTCGATGATCGACCGTTATCGTGATGGCGTAGTGCCCGCCGGCCAGCCGGGCGAGATCGATGACGCAGACGCGGTCGACCTTGCGCGCTACCATGCGAGCATGAACGGCGATAGCGGTTATCTCCTTCACGAAGCTATCAAGGCTGTATGGCGCACTATTGCTCGCGCCAACGAATTCGTCGACCGGCAGGCGCCGTGGAAGCTGGCGGCGGACCCGGCGAGTGCGGCGGAACTGGATCGCACTCTGGCGTCACTGGTGCGACAGCTTGTGCGACAGTGCGTGTATATCGCCCCCTTCATGCCGGAGCGAACGGGGGAGTTGTGGACTCGGCTTGGCGCACCCGGTAAAGTTCAGGATCACCGGTTCAGTGCCCTGGGGGCGATCGATCCGACTTCGTGGAAAGTCACAAAGGGGCCGCCGCTGTTTCCAAAGGCGGAGAAACAATAGGCAGGCCTGGAAACAGGCCCGCAGGTGTTTGACAATTTCCGTTTCTTGCCGTAATAACGTTGCAGTTGAACGTCTGGCCGCAACCAACCGAGAAAAAGAGAAAAACATGTCGATGAAAGATCAGTTCTTCCTGCTGGCGATCGGCTCGGGCCTGCTTGCCTGCGCTCCCGCCAGTACGCCGGTTGAGGGCGCGGCTGAGCCCGTCAGGAGCGCAGGTGTAGCGGCCGGGGGGGAATGGAGCGCCAATATTCAGCCGGTTCAGTCGAGCAGCGCCGAGATCCGGCAAAGCTCACGCGCGAGGAGTTACGGAACATCTGCAATGAGCCGTGGCAGCAGCAACAACCTGACGAACCTCAGCGTCGTCTTTACTCATGGCGGCAATGAGCGGTTCCTGAGCTGGGCAGTTCTCGCAGGCAGCTGTGGATCGCCGGCGGTTCCCTTGCTCCCCGTCAGCAGCTTTCCCGAGCTGCAGGTTGGGAGCGGCGGGCGATCGCAGGCTACTGTTGCGCTTCCCATAGAGTTTCCTGTTGGAGGCAATTATCACATCAACATCTACCGCGAACGCCAGCAGTCTCTGGAAGGTCTCGTGGCCTGCGGTAACTACCGGCGCGCAAGGGGTTAGACGCGGGTATCAGGCGATGTCCAGGCTCGGGGGTGGCGAGCTGACGGCGATCGCTGAAGGCACATTGAAAAAGGCACGCCTCCGAAGAGGCGTGCCTTTTTCATAGGGTTCCTGCAACTGCTCTTACATCTCGGGGAACACTGGGTTTGGAGCATTCCCACCGTAGGTGTATACGGGTAATCCGAGCGTCTCCAGCTCCTTCGCGGGAACCGGCAGATGACGCGCCGTTCCCTTCTGAAGGTTGGATCCGCCACGGAATCCCCAGGTGTTGCCGATCGGGAGCCCGTCATACGTCAGGCTCAGGTCGATACGACGGCGGTCGAACCATGCCTGCCCGCCACCGGTGCCGAACAACTCGATGTCGCGCTCGTAGAAGATTGCGGCAAGGAGATCGTTGGTGCTGCTGCCTGCGGTCAGGGCGCTCAAGCCACCCCGGCCAACACGGGTCTTATTGATGAGCGTTGCCGCTCGCGCCCGGTCGCCAGTAGTCCGCACAAGCGCTTCCGCGATCAGGAGATCGTTTTCAGAGAAGCGAACATACGGAACGGTGGTGAGAAAAGGGGCGTCCACTTCGTAAGAATGGTCAACATAGCGGACGTGTCCCCATTGGCTGAAGAAGTGCACGCCGCGGGCAACGGGAAACGGAATCTGTTTGGTGAACTTGAAATCAGTTCCGTTAGCCGATTCTGAACCCCAGCGCTTGTCCGGGGAATTGACCGGTGGCGGAGGTGTCGCGGTCGTGTACACGACTGGCTGTGTCTTGTCAGCGAGCTGGATCACACGCTGATCTACCCGAACCCAGCTTTCAAGGTTGTTGTAAGCCTTGAAAGTGTCGCCCCACGAGTTGCCGCCATCGCCCTTAATCTGCATGTCGAAGGGTTCGCCCGTGCTGATACCCTTCTCGGCATATGAGAGCACACGAGCCCAGTTGACCGTGGCATTCTCTGTCGCGGTGCGCGGCAGATAGGCTAGCTGCCGGGCCGCGAGCGTGTTGGCCATTCGCCCGAGCCTGTCGGCGGTGATCGTCATGCCCGGCGTGAACTCGGTGGGAACGGTCCATGTCTTACCGGCTGCGGCTGCAATCGTCTTGTCGAGCTTGGCGAGAGCGGCCGTTGACACTGCCGTATAGGGCTGAAGCACGGCCGTGCCTGGCGGCGTGTCTTCGTCGACTACAAACCCCTTGTCGAATACCAGCGACTGGAAACCCAGCGATGCGCCCTGGATGAAAAAAGCGAGTGTCTGCATCTGCGGCGTTTCGTCGGGCGAGCTCTTGTTGATTGATGGCTTGATGCCGCGCTTGATGGCATTGAGACCATCGTTGGCGGCTCCAAGTGCGCCGTAGATCCGATCGTACGGCGTGCTTGCAACCCGGCCGTCGCCTGCAGCCGAGCTGTTGTTGTACGGCAG
The DNA here is from genome assembly GCA_037721215.1 of Gemmatimonadaceae bacterium. Lineage (NCBI taxonomy): Bacteria > Pseudomonadati > Gemmatimonadota > Gemmatimonadia > Gemmatimonadales > Gemmatimonadaceae > Gemmatimonadaceae bacterium. The sequence continues at coordinate 28,608 of JBBJNV010000023.1, read as the reverse complement.
CCGCGGCTCCTGACCGTTGAAACGGGCGCCGAAATTACCGAACGCCATGGTCATGTTGTCAGCCATTACGGCGACCGCCAGGCCCGGCAACGGTTCGCCGTCGACCGGGCCCTGCATTGCCTGATACCATGTTGCATACGAACTGCCGATCAGACCTCGAACGTCGCTGCCTGTCGCGAGCGCGCGTTCGATGTCGGGCTCGTTGGGGTTCGTTACGTTGAGATCTGGATTGCAGGCACCGGCGAGCGCGACGACAGCCGCGCTCCCAGCCAGCACCGCAACCCGATTTCTAAAATTCATAGTTGATAGGTCCGGTTATTAGAAGCCGATTTCAATCTGGCCAGTGAGCTGGCGGAAGCTTGGATAGCGGAAGCCATCGATGCGGAAGTTGAAATCATTGTTTGATGCCGCTTCGGGATCGAAGCCGCTGTAATCCGTCCACGTCTTCAGGTTACGACCGATGAGCGCAACCTTCACGCTGCGGCCCTGGCCGAGGAAGCGCATCGAATTGAGCAGCTGCTGGCCGAGGCTGTAGCTCACCGACAGTTCGCGGAGCTTAACGTAGCTGCCGTCTTCGACGAAGTAGCTGTTGGGCTCGAGACCGTTGTAGAAACCGACGTTGTAGTACTCGAGGGCCTTCTTGTTTTCCTCGGGCTTGCCGGTCTGATCGAGCGAACCATGCCGCTGATCCTGGAACATCCACTGTTTGGTGAAGTTGTAGATGTTTCCGCCTCTGGTGCCATCGAGCAGCCCATAGACTGTAAAGCCACCAAGGCGAATGGTGTTCGCGAAGCCGAAGGAAAAGTCGGGGTTCACGTCACCGATGTTCACGTAGTTAACGCCCTTGCTGTCGACATACGCGATGGGGCGCTCGTTAATCTTGCCGCGACTTCCCTTCAAAACCACATAGCCGTCATCGTTGAGCTCGAACATCGCGTTCAGATCCTTTCCGGCGTTGAGCGGGTTGTCCTTGAGCTCTTCGATCGAGCGAGCCCATCTCTGTCCGTAAATGACGCCGAGCGGTTCTCCGGCGCGGTAGTAGAAAATATTCTGTCCCTGCGACGTGCTGCCGACGCGGAACGGTGCGCGGTTGAGCTCGTCGATCTTCTGACGCGAGCGCTCGCCCGTGAGAGTGAAGTTGTAGCTCAGGTTCGGACGCTCGATGACGCGGGTGTTGAGCGCAAGCTCGAACGTACGGCCGCCGACGCGCGCGGCGTTCTGCCACTGCGCCGTGAATCCGCCGGACTGCGCCAGCGAGAGCGGAACGAGCAGGAAAGCACCCTCGGTGTGACGATCCGACTTCACGTACTCGAGGTCGAAGCGATCGAGGAAGCTGGCGTTGATACCAACTTCGTTCTCGGTCTGGAGCGCCGGCTCGAGGTCTCTGTTTCCGACTTGATTCTTGGTAAGCTGGCCAGCAGCCACAGAGTAGGTCTCGTACTGATAGTTGTAGCCAGGGCGAAGACCGGCGGTACCACGGGCAGCGCGGATTTTCAGCTCCTGGAAGCCGGGGATCTTGATGTCCTCGGTGATTCTCCAGGCGCCGGAGAATCCATAATAGTTGGCATAGCGGTTTGCGCGTCCGAACAGAGACGAGCCGTCACGCCGGCCGACGAGCTGAACGAGATAGCGGTCGCCGAAGTTGAAGTTCTGAACGATGTTGCCGTTCAACGTTCGGAAGTTCTCGATAGACGATGTGGCAAGGAGCGTCGTCGGGTCACCCGCCTGCAGATCAGGAACGGAAGCTACTCTCAGCGTTCCGGTCTGGCTGAATACGTCGGCGTTCTTTTCTTCCTCGTACTGGTAAGCGAGCCGGGTGCTCGAGTTGAGCAATCCGAACGTGAAGGTGCCCAGTGCGCTGATCTGCGAGTTGGAAGCCTGGTTGTTCAGATTGTAGACGGACAGGAAGCCGGTCGACTCGTTCTCGACGGTGGTGTTGCTACCGACCAACCCGCGATCGAGAAAGTTCGTTTCTTTTCGGTCAAGGCGGTCGGTACCATAGTTACCATCGAACGTCAGCCAGCCGAACGGCCGGTAGCGGGCCGAGAATGAGCCGATGATGCGCTGGCGACGATCGTTGTACGCACGCTGGTTCAAATCGAGCAGCGGGTTGCCGCGAGCGGTGCCACCTGCTGCAGCCGCCGGAAGCACTGGCGAGAAGCGGGTCGTGCCGGGGCCGTTCGGAAATTCGAGGTCGACATCCGGTGGCGCCTGCAGCAGCGAGAAGAACGTTGAACCTGAGCCAGCGCGAGACGCATTGGTCTGGTCGCTGAACGAAAGACCGTAGGTGATGGCGGCCGAGAAATCAGCTTTGTCGCCAAGGCCCTGATCGAGATTCAGGCGGACGTTGCTCCGGCGGAAACCCTCGAGCAGCGGAAGGATGCCCCGGTCGGTGTCGCGGCTGAACGAGGTGGAGAAATTGGTGTTGCCACGGCGCATCGCCACCTGCGCGTAATTCATTACCGTGCGGCCGCTCTGCAAATGCTCCCTGAGCTGGTTGCGGAAGGTGCCGGCGGGGAACGGGTTATCGAGAAAGTGATCGGCCTCGAGGATCCGGCCGCCCGTCGAGCTCAGCTTGAACGACCCATCGGGGTTCAGCTGATTCGCGTGAACCTCAAGCAGCGGAACGTAATTCTCGACTTCGGAGGTTCCGAACTCGTTTCGCGTCAGGAAGCTGACCTTGCCTTCAGGTGTGTCCTTGCCGCGCTTGGTCCGGATGGAGATAACGCCGCTGGCCGCCGAAGATCCGAAAGAGTTCGACGAAGCAGCGCCTTTCAGCACTTCGATGGACTCGATGTCGCTGCCATTGATGTCGGCGAGTCCGTTCTGGGTCAGCACGCCATCGATAAGAACGACGGGGTTCTGGCCACCGACGCCGAGACTGGTCGACGTGCGGACGCGGATGGCTGGGGTGGACCCAGGCTGACCCTGCGTGAAGGAGACGCGCACGCCGGCAACCTTTCCGGCAAGAGCGCTAGCGGGTGAGACAGCCGGTACTTCCTTGAGCTGTGCCTCACCGACCTTTCCGACGGAGATCGTCAGGTTTTTGCTCGATGTCTCGGTTGCGACACCGGTTACGACGACGTCATCGATCCGGCGAGCGTCGACGCTGAGCGTGAAGTTTTGGGTCTGACTTCCCGCAGCGAGCGTGATATTGCGCGAGCTCGGAGCGAATCCGATGCGGCGGGCATTCATCACGAGCGACTGGCCGACGCGGTTATCGTCGAGCGTAATGGTATAGACACCGTTTACGGTCGTATTAGCGCCAACTCCGACGCCGAGCGCCGGGAACACGACGCTCGCGCCCGGAATGGGTGCCCCGCTCGGATCGGTGATCCGGCCCGTGATTACTGCCTGGGCCTGGACACTCGACGCGGCGGCTACGCTCGCGACGATGCCGAGTCCGGCTGCAACCAACCGACCGACTTTCCTGTAATTGTTCATGTTGCCTCTAGTTCGAAGAATGTGTTCGGCATCATCATGGCTTGCCGAAAAAAACCCAATAAGCGGTACTGCTGTCCAATCCGGAGAGCGAATCTCGATTGCCAATCGCTCGGCGCATTCACGAGGGGTTTGCCCGCGGCTCCAACGTGCGGGACTGGACCTTTCTAAGGACTTATAGTTGCCATCGCGTCCCTCCTCTGGGGGTGATGCCGCTCATGGTGGATGCCGCCAATCGCGGTGGAACGGAAACTGCTTTAGCTCAGAACGCGACGACAATAGGGACGTCGTCAACGTTGCCCAGCATCTGGCCAGCTTCGGAATAGCGAAAATCGCCGCACTTACCGGGTGCGGCCGCAGTTGATCGCCAGATTGGACCTACCTGCCTGCATCTATATTGACGGGCGCTGCCGCCCGATCATGTCGGAGAGCGATGTCGCCGGCGCGCTAGAGCGTCTGCCGGAGTTCGTAGCGCAAATGTACGGGTGTAATCAAACGCCCGCAAGAGTTTTAAAGTAGCGTGTCACGAAACGCGCGGGAAGCAACCGCCAAGGCTTGGCTGTGACTCCCTATCAGGGGTAAGCGCGGGCGTTTCGACGGATGGGAAAAACGTCATAGATCCTACCTCCCCGGTCGACTCGTCACTTGGATCGGGTCGTTACCTCGATCACGCCGCCCATATTGCCGTTGCCATACTTCGTCGCCGCCTCCCAAGCCCGGTACAGTCTGATCTGAGCCACCTGCGACGCCGGAATCGTCCTCAGGGACGCCAGCGGTCCGAAGGCATTTTCATCCATATATACCGTGGGCTCCGGTGAGGACGTGTTCATCATCGTCGTCCGGCCACGATAGCTGAGGAAATTGCCTCTCAGTTTCCTGATGGCCTCATACGCGTTGACTGCCTTCGAGTCAACTATCTCCTCCTCGGTAATAATCTGATTCTGATGGTTGAGGCCACTTGAGCCCTGACGGGAGCCGGCACATGCAAAAGCGGCCAGCGATGATGCAATGGTGACCCAGCGAGCGGCATTCATGTCAACCCCCCCACGGTAATCGGACTATGCTGTTGATAATGCGGCCGGTGCATCTGTTGCGCCAGTGCCCGATTTGTGGAGCTCTGAAAAGCAAAAAAAACTCCGCTCCGCGCTGGCGAGCGTGCGGACTCTGCCGCTGACCCGGATAAAAGAAAACGGCCCGGGCTAATCCTGCCCGGGCCGCTCGATGCGAAGCTGCGTTTGCTTGATTGTTATTCTGACCGCCCTGTCGAACGCTTCCTCACGATTTCCCGCTGCTACCGCCGCTCACCTACTGGCAGGTAATATTTCCGTTTCGGGCGTTCTGCTCGCCGCGGGGGATCGGGAAGGCGGCATTGAATGGATCGGTGGGTGTCTCCCTCCGGAAGAACGTGTTGTTCAGACGCCCATACTCTCTGAGATCCACAAGTCGCTGCGGGCCTTCGAGCAATAGCGAGAAACGCTTCTCATACAGAGCAGCGCTTCGCGCGGCCTCTCTCGACGTAAACACCGCGTACGGAGCCAGTCGGTTGAAGGTGCGGACCGAGTTGAGATCGGCCGTAGCCGCCGCAAAATTGCCGGCCTCGATGTACGCCTGTGCGCGAATCAGAACGAGTTCTTCATCACGCAGGATTGGAAGTGGCAGCGCCTGGTTGGCGGGCGTGGCTACCGCGAACGACGCGGTCACCGTCGTGGAAATACCGCCGCCGGAAAGCACCGGCCGGCTCACGATCTTGGAAGCGCGTGCGTCACCCGCCTGAATGCTGTCTCTGATCAGGGGGTTGAGGCCAATCTTGGCGTCAGCACGGTTATTAGCTGCTGCGTTGGTCTCCGCTGCGCCGAAATTGTAGTACGGGCCGAAGTTGAACGTCGATGGTGAAACCGCACCTGGGGCCGCCCCGCCCAAGGCCTGAGTCAGCTCGGCAATGGCCGTCGCGTAGAGGGCAGGCATGACAGCCTTGCGGTTCAGGCCGGTGTAGAAATCCACCTTGCCCTTAAGCCCGCGATTCAGCCTGATGATGTTGCTCACGACGCTGTAGTCCCGGCCGTTGGCGGTGAAGCCGGAAGGAAGGGTAAAGGGAAGCTTCGTCGCCGCCCCTGCCGCCGTCAGGTCCGTGTTTGCGCTGTCGAGCAGTGCCTGCACGTACGCCAGCACCGGAGACTTGCAGCGAATTGGCGTGACTTCGTCCTGGTTGTCCGACTGGATCGGAACGCCGACGGTGTCTCTGAGCTCGATCAAGCGGTAGTACTCGAGTGCCTTGATCGTCTTGATGAATCCCGCAGTCGCGCTTTTTTCAGCCGCACTGACGTCGGTTGCCGCAGCAGTGGGCAACGCGAGAATGAGATTGTTGGCGGCGCGGATCGCGATGAAGAAATCTGCGAAACCTCCACCGCCGGCAAAACTACCCGCATCTGGCTGGCCACCAAGGGTCTCGCTGACATAACGGGGTTCCGAGCTGTCGATGCGATAGACGTCGCGGGCGAAAATGCCCGACAATATGACGTAGGTGAACGAGCTGGCAATCGCAGTGCGATCCTGGGCGAGCACGCCCGTTGCCAGAGCCTGAAGGGACGTGCGATTGAGCGCACCGCCAAGCGCTTCGGCGGTCGGCGCGTTCACCGACCGGACGGTAGTGCTGTCCTTGCACCCGCCGGAGGCAAAAGCGGCCGCCGCGAGCGCAATCGTTGTGTATTTGTTCATAATTGCGATCACTCGATGACTAAAAGGTTGTGTTGACAGAGAAGAAGAAGCTGCGGCTCGGCGGATACGGCGTCACATCCTGAAGACGCCCAACCGCTACGTTCCCGAAGTTCGATACTTCCGGGTCGAGGCCGGTATACTTGGTTGACGTGAGAAGGTTCCGTCCACTGAACTCGATCCTGGCGCGCTCGGCACGCCCATTGAACAGCCTGTTCGTCAGACCTGAGGGGAGCTCGTACGCGACCGATACTTCCCGAAGCTTCACGAAGCCGGCGTCCTCGACATATGCAGCCCTGCCAGAACGGAACGAGGTTAGACGCGCATTCCCAAGCGCGCTGTCACCAAGCAACCCGCCGTCGAAATAATTGTTGGTGAGGTTGATGGCCTTGCCGCCCTTTCTCCAGTCGACGAGAGTCGAGAGGCGGATAGCGCCCAGTGTGAAGTCGTTGCTGAAGCCCATTGTGTAGTCGGGGAGGGCATCGCCGACGAACGAAAGAATTCTGCTCGCCGCCGGGCAGTTACCGCCGAACGGCGCCGAAGCTGAACGAGGCGCAACTGCGACGGCGCATGAATTGACCGCCTGTACGACTGATGGCGACTGACCAACCTGGATGAATCCGTTGCCAAACCGGCTTCCGAACGAACCGGAGACAGGGATGAACGCCGGCACTGACGCCGGAAGACGCGTCACCTTGCCTGCAACACTTGCGTAAGTCGTATTGGATGTCCACTCGAAGCGCCCGGTCTGGACAGGTGTCAGGCCGAGTTCGAGCTCGGTACCGTGGTTGACGATCTGGCCGCCGTTGATGAACTGTGACGTGAATCCGGTCGACGGGGCGAGCACGGTCTGAAGCAGGAGGTTGTCAATCTGCTTTCTGAACTGAGTGGCAGAGAATCTCATCCGCCCGTCGAACGCCTGGACGTCGAAACCACCCTCGAGTTCGCTTGCAACTTCCGGCTGAATACCGGCAAAACCCTTGGCGGTTGAATTTCGCAGACCCGCGACACCTTCATTGAAGAGCGTCGTCAGGAATGTGAATTTGCCCTGCGTTGGCTGATTGCCGGCACGGCCGTACGCCAGTCGCACCTTGAATTCATTGACCCGCGGAATCACCTCCGGAATACGATATGACGCCGAGAATTTCGGGTACGCGTAGAACTTCGTGTCGTCTCCGTTGTTGCTCGAGCGTTCCGCATTCACACCAGCGGTAAAGAGCAGCCGCTCGCCGAACGTCAGGAATTCTTCCTGCGCGAAGAGCGTGAAATCCTTCACAAGTCCCTGATTCTCAGCGACGAAATTCTGGACTGCCTGGTCGACGCTCTGGACTCCTGGAATTACCCCCCGGCCGATTACGGTCGTGATGTCGAACTGGCGGCGGTCCTGACGGAAACCGGCTGATGTCGTCGCAGTAAAGCCTGACCTGATCAATCGGTGCGCAAGCGAACCGTTCAGATTGGCGTTGACAAACGACGATGATGTCGTGGCAAGCGTTCCGGGATTCGAGTTCACCTGTTCCACATAGAGAAACGCCGGAGAAATGACCTTCGCCACGTCGTTGAATGCGTCAACTCCACCGGTCATCGAGAGATCGAGCGTCTGCGACTGGCTCGTCAGCAGGTTGTACGTTCCTGTGAGACTGCCGATCAGGCGATAAACGTTTTCAGGCGTCTTGATAGCGTCGGCATTCTGGAACGGATTCGAATTACCGACGGCATTTTGCGGATTTCTCGGGAAGGTCCCATCCGCGTTGCGTCGGAGGTCGACGAATGATGGGGTCGCGGAGAACGTGGTGTAGGGGTTGATACCGGTGTTGTCGTTACCCGACACTCCGCGCTGAGTCAGCGTATGGATAATCTCGGTATTGGCGCGCACATTGAGCCGGCCGCCCACCTGCTGGCCAAGATTGATGCGCATCGACTGCTTGTTATAGAAGTCGTTGAGCGCCAGTCCATTGTCACGCTGGGCCAAGCCCGAGACGAAGAAGTTCGTTCCGCTACTGGTAGACCCACGGATCGAGGCAACAGTCTGGTACGACAGCGATTCGTTGCCGTAGAATTCTTCTTCGTAATCGTGGCACTTCTCGCCGGCTGCCGTGAACAGCTTGCCGTCGTCGCCACCGCCGAGGAAGCCCTGGTCGTCAGCGCCTTCCGCAGAAGTGAAGCAGAAGAACGGTCCGATCTTGTTGGCCAGTGTGTAGGTGCCCAGACGCTGTGAGATATCGAGCGTGGTCTTGCCGGCGCGTCCCTGCTTGGTTGTAATCACGATGACGCCGTTGGTACCCTTGGACCCGTAGATGGAGCTGGCGGAAGGGCCTTTCAGCACCTGAATGCTTTCGATGTCGTTCGGGTTGAGATCGGCGATCCGGTTAACCTGCTGATCCTGCGACGAGGCGGCATTCGCTACGCCACCAGACCGGGCTGCCTGGGTGATCACGTTGACGGCGTTGGGAATCGATGCATTGCTGACGATGACTCCGTCCACGACGTACAGCGGTGTGAAGCCGGCGTTGATGGTGGACACTCCGCGGAGCTGGATCTGCGTGCCGCCACCGGGAGCGCCGTTGTTGCTGCTGATGACTGCGCCGGGGACTTTGCCCTGAAGCGCGTTATCGATCGTCTGCGCCTGAACCCGGCTCAGGCGCTCGCCGGACACAACGGCAACGGCGTTCGCGGCGTTGACCTGCGCGACAGTCGTTGCGGTACCAGTGATGACCTGGCGGTCGAGCTCGAGCACGTCGCGGGCGAGTGCCGCCGTCACTTCGGTCAGGCCCGCGCCCACCGGTAAGGTTCTTGGCGTGTAGCCGATGCGACGCACGCGAAGCGTAACCGGGCCGGCGGGAGCCGACACCGAAAACCGGCCGTCATCTCCGGTAATCGCTCCAAGCGTCGTTCCAACCACGCTGACCGTCGCTGCAGGAATCGGATCGGTGGTCCCTTCAACAGTGACACGTCCGCTGATGCGCCGGGTCTGAGCCCATGCACTTGAACCAAAAAGTGCCAGCAACACGAATGTCATGACTAACGATCGAGTCTTGTTCACGCTTCTCTCCAGCGTTGGGAGTATGGAAAAATCTCCGGTGCTGTCAGAGTTAGCTGATGCACCGGTTCCACCGACTGGAGCAGGGTTGCCCGGCGGTGGAGGGTCTACGGTAGATACGGCTCGTGAAGAGGCGTGTCAAGGGTGACCCACGCGCTCGTCCCGTTTGCGTAACGGCTTGCATCACTTCGACTGCCCATGGACAACCTGAGATCGCTTCCCGACATTACGCCCTTGGGTACCACCGAAACCACGAACAGCCCGTGGAGCACTGTGATTAGAGCGTGTTTGCCGGCAATCCGGCTGGTCTGCGTTTTCGTTCTGCCATGGGCGATTCCATTCACGGCGACAGCGCAGTCCGGGCAGCGGGCACGCGATCTGGGGGTACCCTTCGATGGCACACCAGGCAGGAACAACGGAATCACGGACGTCCCCGGAGTGGAGGTGGGCGTTTCGACGATCATTGAAGGGAACGGCCGCCTCGTGGTGGGCAAAGGGCCCGTGCGCACGGGCGTGACAGCGATTTTCCCAAGGGGAAAGAACGGATCTGACAGTGTCTTTGCGGGCTGGTTTACGCTGAACGGCAACGGCGAAATGACGGGCACCACCTGGGTCGAGGAATCAGGGCGGCTCGATGGGCCAATTCTCATCACCAACACCCACAGCGTCGGCGTTGTGCGGGACGCAACCCTCGCGTGGATGACGAAACACCGCGCCGGCTTTCTATGGGCACTGCCGCTCGTCGCTGAGACTTACGATGGAGTGCTGAACGACGCCGAGGGTTTTCATGTCAGGCGCGAGCACGTTTTTGCGGCGCTCGACGGGGCCAGGTCCGGGCCAGTTCCGGAAGGAAACGTCGGCGGTGGAACGGGAATGCAGTGCCACGGCTTCAAGGGCGGCACCGGCACTGCTTCGCGAACTCTCGCCGGCGCGGCCGGCGGCTACACTGTGGGCGTGCTCGTGCAATGCAACTATGGGCAGCGCCGCCGACTCACCATCGCTGGCCTGCCTGTGGGCAGGGAAATTCCTGATCTCATACGATGCGCAGCCGGACCCACGCCGCCAACCCGTTCGTGGCTCATGAGAATACCGGTATGCGGGGGCAGCAAAATCACCGATACGGATTTGAGGAAGCCTGAACTTTCCGGTTCCGAGACTGCCCATCTCACCCGGAAGGGCGTCGGTCGCGACGAAGGCCTGGGTTCCATCATCATTGTCATCGCCACCGACGCACCTCTCCTGCCGCATCAACTCAAGCGGGTAGCGAAGCGCGCCGCGCTGGGAGTGGGCCGTATGGGCGGGCTCGGAGAGGACTCGTCGGGCGACATCTTCATCGCGTTCTCAACCGCAAATACCCGAGCGTCGGCCGATACCGGAATTGTCGCTCTGACAATGCTGCCGAACGATCGCATCAATCCAATCTTCGAAGCCGCTGTCGGTGCAACCGAGGAAGCGATCACGAATGCGATGCTCGCCGCAAAGACAATGACTGGCGCTGACAATATTCGAAGCTATGCGCTGCCGCACGACAGGCTTCGCGCGATCGCCCGGAAGTATGCAACGCAACAACCTCTGTCTGGACCAATCCGATGACCGACACCATGACCGCTCCCGCAATAGAAAAAGCGACGCAGCCGATGCAGATGCCACCACTGGAGTACACTCCGCGGCCGTACACCGGGCCGTCGCGCGAAGATGTGCTGGCAATGAGGCGGGCATACGTCAATCCGACGGTGTTCACGCTTTACAAGGATCCAATCATGATCGTCGAGGGCAGGATGCAGTACCTCTTCGACGAGACCGGCCGCCGGTATCTCGATCTGTTCGCGGGCATCGTCACGGTGTCATGCGGCCACTGTCATCCAAAGATCGTCAGGCGCATCCAGGACCAGGTCGCCACCCTGCAGCACGCGACCACGATCTATCTGCATCCGAATCTGCCGTCACTCGCAGAGAAGCTCGCATCAAAGATGCCCGAGGGCCTCGACGTGACGTATTTCGTGAACAGCGGCAGCGAGGCGAACGACCTGGCGGTCACCATGGCCCGGCTGTTCACTGGAAATGCAGACGTCATCGCGCTGCGCAATGCATACCACGGCGGAAGTCCAAGCGCGCAGGCGCTGACATCGCATCACACCTGGAAATTTCCGGGATCTGAAGGCGGTCCGGTGCATCACGCCATGTGCCCGGATTCGTACCGTGACCCGGGCGGCGGCACGCCAGAGCAGATTGCTTCGAAGAGCGCCGCCGATATCCGCGAACTCATCCGTTATTCCACACCAGGGAAGATCGCCGCCTATATCGCCGAGCCGATCCAGGGGGTCGGCGGCGCCACGCACGGCGCGCCCAATTATCTGAAAGAGGCATATGCGGTCGTACGCGAGCATGGCGGACTGTGCATTGCCGACGAAGTGCAGACGGGTTTCGGGCGCACCGGCGAGCACTACTGGGGATTTCAGAACTTCGGCGTGACGCCTGACATCGTCACCATGGCCAAGGGAATCGGCAACGGAGTTCCTCTTGCCGCAGTGACAACCCGGCGTGAAATCGCAGAGACGCTCAAGCAGCGGATTCACTTCAATACTTTCGGGGGGAACGCGGTTTCGATGGCGGCCGGGCTGGCGGTGCTCGAGGTAATCGAGGAGGACGGTCTGCAGGAAAACTGCCGTGTCATCGGCGCGCACTTCATGCGCGGGCTTCGCAAGCTACAGGGCCGTCACACGCTGATTGGCGATGTTCGCGGCATGGGCCTCATGATCGGAGTCGAGCTCGTGACTGATCGCGAGACCCGCGCACCCGCGAAAGACGCGGCTTTGCAGGTGCTAGAGCATGCGCGCGAAATGGGAGTCCTGCTCGGCAAGGGCGGACTCGATGGCAACGTGCTGCGCATCAAGCCGCCGATGTGCATCACGCCGGACGATGCTGATTTTGCACTCGATGTACTCGACCGCGCGTTGACCCGGGTTACGAGCGGCTGAAATGGAACGCCGCCCGTAGATTTTTTAGCGTTACGTGCCCTACCGCGTAATCACGCCGCGCGGCTTCGAGAAATCCACTGTCGGCGCGACGTCCGCGCCAGCAGGGGCATCGTAGTACGTCCGCGCATTCGCCCCGGTAACCATCGCCGTGAGCTTCTGCGGAAATCCGCGGATGTACGTGTTGTATGTTCCGACAGCCGTATTGTAATCGCTCCGCGAAACCGCAATCCTGTTCTCGGTACCGGCGAGTTCGTCCTGCAGCCGCAGAAAATTCTGATCGGACTTGAGCTGCGGATACGCCTCGGAGATCGCGAGCAGTCGGTTAAGCGCGCCCGTCAACTGATTGTTTGCGGCAACCTGCTGCCCTGGATCGCCCGATCGCACGGCACCGAGAAGTCCAGCCCGTGCAGTCGCAACCTGAGTGAAGATCGCCTCCTCCTGACTGGCGTATCCCTTCACGGTCGCAACCAGATTCGGCACCAGCTCTGCGCGGCGCTGAAGCTGAACTTCGATCTGCTGCTTCGACTGTGCTGCCTGCTCATCGAGCGTCTGTATCCGGTTGTATCCACAGCCGGCGAGCGCCAGCGGAGCGAGCAACATCAGAACGTGGCGTTTCATTTTTAGGATGCCTCTTGAAGTGATCGGAGTAACCTACGCAAAACTCATCGAAAAGTTCATGCCGCGTAATTATCGAGGTACGATACAAGGGCTTCCATCGCTGCCATATAGCCGCCAAGTACCGCCGTTGCTGCCTCCTTCTTCAGCTTCTCGGAGCCTCGCACATGTCGAACGACCCGCATGATCGGTTCGGCATCAAACCCTGATTTCATCGCAATGTCGGTCGTCAGCGCCAGATAATCCTGAGCCGGCACTTCTCCATGGAGCCGCGAAACCCCGCGGAATACGACCATAATCGCACTGAGACTGGCCTCGAGCAATTCGAGCTGAGCCTGGGAATCTCCACCGGCCGCCATGGCACCACGCCTCAGATGCAGAAGCTTTCCCAGTGACTGCTGCTCAACTTCCAGCCGCAGATCGCTCCGGGCGACATTGATTCCCTCGGTCACGTCCTCTCCGTACAGGACACGGTGCCGCTCGAGAATATCCGAGTATTCCATCGGGAAAACATCTGCCGACGATTTCCATTCCGAAGCAGTGAATGTCATCGGCGAGGAATTACCGGCTTCAGTCCACGACCTGAGCACGGCGCCGACTGCGGCAAGCCGCTCCAGAGGAACGGCATCCAGAACCAGCAGCACATTGTAATCAGACCGTTTTGCAATATGCTCCCCGGCCACCGCCGATCCGTAAAGAAGAACGGAGCGAAGAGTCGGCCCGTAGGCTTTCCGAAGTTGCTCGACAAGCTGATCAAGTGTCATCGCCATCGTTGCATCCCGCCTGAGTTAAGAACGAGCGAACCAGCACTCACCGTCGTCATCATTACCAATCCGATCCCCCGCCGCCGCCGGCAAAACCGCCACCGCCGCCGAAGCCGCCAAACCCGCCGCCTCCCCCGCCAAACCCTCCGCCGCCCCAGCTTCCGCCTCTTCCCCCCATCGGAATTGGCATGATGATCGGCATCCCTCCGCCACACCCGTCGCGCCTGCCGCGCTTACCCTGCTGGCCGCGGCGACTCGCCCTGCTCAAAACCTGAAGAACAATGAAAAAAAGAATGACGAATACAAATGGCGGAATCCCGCGGCTCTGCCTGCGCGGGGCATAAACCGGCTCAACCGGGACGAGCGCGGTATCGATCGAAAAATTGAACTCGTTGGCGAAACGCTGCGCCGTTCGAAGGGTGATCAGCTCGATTCCAGTCGAGTAATCGCGTACCCTGAACGCCGGCGTTGCCTCGCGGCAGATCTCAGCGGCTGTTGCGTCAGTAATGAATCCCTCGGTTCCCTGCCCTGTAAGCACGAAACAGCGGCCCCGGCCGTCGGAATTCGTCTCCTTCGGCACCAGCAGAATCACCGCGCCGGCATTTCGCGTGGGATCGCCGGGATTTCCCACTTTCCCCACTTTCCATTCCCGGCCGATTCGCAGCGCCACGTCGGCAACGTTCTCAACGCCGATACTTGGCAGCGTCACGATTGCGATCTCGCCCCGCGATTTGGCCCGCACATCCTCGGCGACACGCGTCATCCGGCTTTCAGCCGCTTCATCGATGACATTCGCAAAATCGTTGACCAGCCCGGTTGGTGCTGGCAAAGCCACCTGCTGGGCGCCGGCCGACGCGGGTAATCCCGCCGTAACCGCCAGAACTACGGCGCCGATGAGAACACCAGACGCCCGCCGCAGGCAGCGAGGTGCATCCAGAGAGCTCCGCCACGCTGAACCGCGCCGGGTAATGTCCGTCGTTATATCCTGCGTCGCCGCGCCATGCTTGCGCGCGACCGTTATTTTGAGAATCGTATCTCCACCCTTGATTTCAACCCCGTTCGCGACACCTATTTAGCCAATGACGACCATTCAAGTCAACTTCAGTGCCGCAATGCTCCTGACGCTGCTGACGAGCGCCTGCGGACCGACCAACGGCGCCCCTCGGCCAGCCGAAAGCACGCCTTCGCCAGCGAGCGCCACCGCCATATCGACACCTGCGCAGGCAGCCGTAACTGATCCTGTCGTCGCCGCTGCCGACCGCGGCCGCGTGCTCGGCGACACGTCGGCGAAAACATGGGTGATAGTCGCGAGCGATTTTCAGTGTCCGTTCTGCAAGACGTGGCACGACGAAACCTATCGGGCGCTCGTTGCGGAATATGTACGGACGGGTAAGGTAAAGCTGGCGTATATCAATTATCCCCTGTCGCAACATCGAAATGCGATCCCGACGGCGGAAGCCGCCATGTGTGCGGGCGCGCAGGGGAAATTCTGGGAGTATCACGACGGCTTGTTTGAAACCCAGGCTCAATGGGGGCCGATGTCATCCCCACGAACGCTGCTCGACTCCATTGCGACCCGCGTCGGCGTGAACAATCCGGCATGGAAGGCATGCGTCGATGGCGGGAAGATGCGATCGCTGATCGAAGCGGATCAGGCGCGCGCTCAGGCAGCAGGTGTTCGGTCGACCCCGAGCTTCCTGATTGGGAACCAGATTTTCCTGGGCTCGCAGCCAATCGAGGCACTTCGTCCGGCGCTAGATTCGGCAATAGCAAGGAAGTGAACCCGATCGTCCGCGTTCCATACGCGGCAGCGGGTATGTTCAGCCGGGCATTGGTGGCCGTGGCACCCCGGCATTCTTCGAAGTTGCTCACTGCTCTCAGCGCCCGGCGCGGGCTGCTGCAACGTTATCGGCAATGGGCAGAGACGAATCGGGACATGGACCGGCCCCTCGTGTGGCTGCACGCACCGTCGGTTGGCGAAGGTCTTCAGGCGCTCCCGGTGCTGGAGAGATTCCGGGAACGGCATGCCGACTCACAGATCGTCTATACTTTTTTTTCGCCAAGCGCCAAACAGTTTGCGGCAAAGATGGGCGCGGATTTCGCCGACTACCTGCCATTCGATTCGAGCGACGCTGCCGACCCGATTCTTGACGCTCTGCGACCTTCCGCGCTGATCTTCAGCAAGCTTGACGTCTGGCCGTTTCTTGTGGAGCGCGCATCCCTGCGCGGGACGAAGCTCGGGCTGTTGAGCGCGACGATGCCGCAATCATCCGGTAGAATGTCCCGGATCGCGAAAGCGGCGCTTACTGACGCCTACGGTGCACTCGACGCTGTAGGCGCCATCGCTCCCGGCGACGCACAGAGATTGATCGAAGTCGGTGTGCGCCCTGAGCGGTTGATCGTTACCGGCGACACGCGGTACGATCAGGTCTGGTCACGTGCCGGCGAAACGTCGCAGGCCCGAGCACAACTTCTGGAGCGGTTTCGCGATCCAAGACCGACGCTGGTGGCCGGGTCGACCTGGCGGAGCGACGAAGAACGGCTGCTGCCGGCATGGGTGCAGGTCCGTCGCGCGATGCCTGCCGTGCGGCTGATAATCGCACCACACGAACTATCGGCCAAGCGCCTCGCATCAATCGAGCGCTGGGCCGCGACTGCTTCGCTTTCAGTTGCGCGAACAAGTGACCCGGCGGGAGCCCAGGCCGATGTTGTGCTGGTAGATCAGTACGGCATTCTTGGCGACTTGTATGCAGTCGGAGATGCAGCATACGTTGGCGGAGGTTTTCGCGGTGCCGGACTGCACTCTCTGCTCGAGCCGGCAGCGTTCGGAATACCGGTAATTGTCGGACCCAGACACCTCGACAACCGCGACGCCGCCCTGCTTGTGGCGGGTGGAGGAGCGGCGCGTTGCACGGGCGTGGGGGACATAGCGACGCGAATCAGGATCTGGTTCGGGAATGCCGAGGTGCTCAGAAAGGCGCGGTCCGGAGCGCGCCGGGTGGTTGAATCGGAACTGGGCGCCGCGGACCGCTCAGTGGAGATTGCCGAGTCGCTGGTCTACGGCACTGCGCTGTCGGTGATGGGACGCCCGTAGTCCGGCAGGTGCCGCCCGGGGTTTCCTCTCAGGCCGTTGCGCCAGGCGTGGCCGGCGGTGGCGCGGGGGGGTGCAGATAAAATCCCTGAACCAGATGTACGCCGAGCTGCTTCACAGTGTCGTATTCCTCTTTGGTCTCCACGCCTTCCGCAATCACCATCGCTTTCTGGTCGTTCGCAAACCTGACGACCATTTCAACCATGCTCTGCTTGATGAAATTGTCGTTGATGCAGTTGATCAATGAAATGTCGAGTTTGATGAAATCGGGCTCGAGGTTGGCGATCGAACCCAGCCCGGCATAACCGCTGCCCGCGTCATCGACGGCGAATCTGTATCCGCGATCGCGAAAGTCTTTCAGCCGGCCGCGGAATTTGGGATAGTCGCGGATGGCCGTTCTTTCGGTGATCTCCAATACCACCCGGCTCGGGTCCGGCACGTCCAGATCCATCTCGGTGAACATCGGATCTGTGAAATCATGCGGATCGACATTGATGAACAACAGCTGGTTTTCTTGCAGACGCTCATCCATTCCACCGATGGCAGTGTTGCGGCAGAGGCGGCTCAATTCCCAGATCATGTCTGTCTGAGCGGCCACCTCGAACATCACTTCCGGCCGGCGCATGCTTTTCATTTTTCCGCGCGCCAGCGCTTCATATCCGAAAATATCCTTGGTGTCCGCGACCACAATCGGGTGATAGTCGATGTATAAAGCACCGATGCGGAGTGTCTCTCTCAGATCGGCGGCCTTACGCCCGAACTCTCTCTGTTCGACGCTGTTTGACGAGCTGGCCGCCTCGCGGATTGCCCGGTACAACTGGCGCTCCAGCCGTATTTTCGAATCGAAATGAATGTGTGCACGGCCGACGAACGTGTCGAACAGAGCAGCGATGTCCTCTCCGTGCATCTCCTCGACTTTTGCGGCAATGATCTCATGGAGCTGAGCGGTGAGCGCCGTGATCTCGTCGTCAGTGGGAACCGGCTCTCCCGCCTGAGGCACATGAAACAGGACGAAGTCGTCATCGTTGTTGAAGCTCACCATCATCTGTGAACCCCTGAGAACGCTGCCCTCGAAAAACTCGCGCATCGCGTCCGCGGTCGTTTCGAGTATCTGGTCGAGCTGTTCCCAGCCATAAATCTCTTCAATCTTTGTGTAGCGATCGAAGTTGAAGTACAGAACGAGCAGTTCCTTCCGGTCGTGAATGCGCTGTCGGATGGGATCGATGCTTTCCGGTACAGTCGGGACTTTGGGCGATTCTCCACGCCGAAAAAAACGGCGGTAATTGGGCAAGGTCAGCTGGCTGGCGTAAGTAGTGCCGCGTTCCGCTCGACGGATTGTACCAGCCGGGCCAGCTCGAAGGGCTTCTCAATGAAATCATCCGCCCCCGTTTCGAGAGCCTGACGCTTGTCCATCCAGTCCTGCAGGGCGGTGACCATGATGACGCGGATGTTCCGTCCGAGGGTGGGATGGCCCTTCATCTCGCGGCATACCTGCCATCCGTCACGTCCGGGCATCATCACGTCGAGAAGCACGAGTGACGGCTTCATGGACTCGAACAGAGTCATCGCTTCGTCGCCGTTGTAGGCGACGGAAATAGGATATCCCTTCGCCTCGAGATAATCCCGGATGATATGTGCGTTATCCTCGTTGTCGTCGACAACGAGGATAACGGGTAAGGACGATTCGCTCATGGTTGTACGTTGCCCTGTAGCGGCTCGCATGGCAAGTACGGGGGTTTACTCGAGGCCAGCCGCTTTTTTCGCCGGCGCGCTCATCACCCGCTCCGATTCGTCCTCGAGAGTCTTCAATACGTCCCGCCACGCAAACCGCCGGCCCGTGCCACGGACGTAATAATCCATCCACGCCATCTCGCTCATCGACTTCACGAGCTGGTTTCGCGGGTCGGGAATGCCGTGAGTGGCGCCGGGATAGACAAACAGCTCCGTTGGTACTCCAATGCGCTTGAGCGCCATGTGAAGCTCCTCGGACTGGGGCCGCGGCACGCGCGGATCACCGTCGACGACGTGGATCATCGTCGGGGTCTTTGCATTCCGGATGTACTTGATGGGAGACTGGTTCCAGTACGCGTCGAAATCATCGTACGGAAGCTTGTCGCCGAGGTAAAACTGGCGATTTCGCTGTACGTCGCTCTGCGCGTACATCGAAATCCAGTTGCTCGTTCCCGCACCCGAGCTGATTGCCTTGAAGCGATTTGTGTGGGTGAGAATCCAGTTCGACCAGTGACCGCCGGCGCTCCAGCCCAGAACGCCCATCCTGCTGCTGTCAGCGATGCCGGTTGCGATGAGATGATCCACACCGCTCATGATGTCATTGTATCCGGGCTCGAAATAGTTGCCCACGATGCCCGTCTTGTGGGCTTCGCCATAGCCCGTCGACCCACGATAGTTCGGCCTGAGAACCGCGTATCCTGCACCGGCGTAGACCTGTGCTCCATAGCCGCCGTTGAAGCCCAGCATGTCTGCCGCCGCAGGCCCGCCATGCAGCGCGACGATTAGCGGATAGCGCTTGCCGGACTGATATCCCACGGGCTTCACGAGAACGCCGCCGACGGTCTTCCCATCGGTTGATTTCCAGGTGATTTCCTCCTCGTCACCAAGCGCGAATGCGCGGACCTGCGAATTGGGATCAGTGAGCTGACGCCACGACGACCGCGTGGACACGCGATCGACCGATGGAACAGTGAACAGCGTCGAAGGCGTCTTCGGATCGGCATAGCTCACGATCAGCACACCGGTATCGTCGTCGCGGCTGACCTGCAGATTCGCTCTCTCGTTCGTCACCTGGCGCACGGTGTTGCGCGCAATGTCGAGGGCCATCAGCTGACTGGTGGCGCGAATGCCCTCGTTGAAATAGATGGTACGCCCGTCTTTCGACCAGAATTCAACACCTGCATCCCCGTCGAACGAAGCACCCAGCTTCTGCCACTGCCCTGCGCGGTCGTCGACCTTCCGCAGATACACGCGGCGGTTCGACATCCCGTATTTCGTCATGTCGTTTGGCGCAGAAAAAGCCACCCACCGGCTGTCCGGGGAAAAACTCAGGCCACTTTCACCAACCTCGACGTTATTGGTAAGCCGTTCGATTTTGCCGGTTGCAGCTTCGAGCAGATAGAGATCGGCGTTGAGGCCCTGCTCGGTGACGTTTCGCTTGTAACGGTCGGCAGATGTTCCACGAAAGCCAATCCACTTCCCGTCGTCGGAGATTTCAAAGTCGCCGACAGTGATTGATGTGTCACGAGTCAGCCGCGTTGTGACCTTCCGGTCGAGATCGAGCGCCCACAGGCTGGAGAGCGGAGTTTCCATGTTGCGGACGACGACGGAAAACTTCTTTTCCGTGCGCAGCTTGTCGTCGGGATCCAGTGTGTCGGCGGTCGCGAAGTAAATGCGCCGGCTATCGCGCGACGCTTTCCACGTTCCGACACCAGCTGACTGCTTCGTGATCTGCTCGGCCTTCGCCGAATCGATTCCTGCAACAGGAAGACGATGGAGCTGCTCTTCGCCCGTTTTTCCAGCACGATAGACCAGCCATTTGCCGTCGCGCGTAAACGAAAAAGTCGATACGCCGTCCTTTGCATCGCTGATGCGCCGAGCCTCGCCACCGTCGGCGCGCATTGCGTAGAGCTGGTTCTGAGTCGCGGTCGCGATTGGCGCATCACGATTCGACGAAAAAACGAAGAACGAGCCATCCCGCGCCCATTGGGGCGCAGCCTCGTTCTTGTCTTTCGTGAACGTCATCTGCTTGGTGGAGCTGACGCCTTGTTCAAGCGATACTACGTAAATGTCAGTCTGGCGCTTCGCTTCCTTCCAGTCGGGAGTGGAAAGAGTGTAGAGCATGCGCTTGCCGTCGGGACTGGGCGTTGGTGCGCTCGCTTGGCGGATGTGCTGCATGTCGATGAATGTCATCGGGCGCTTAACGGCGCGACTTGCTTGCGCGTCAAGCGCAACGGGGAGTGTCATCGTGAGAAAGGCGACAGCGGTTGCAACGCGCGTGACCAGCGGTCGCGGTCGCGGAGACAGGCGAAAAATTGTCATGGCATGACTCTGATAAGGAAAAGTTGCCGTTAGCGGCTGTTGTAATGAAGCACTCGTGCACTGCGCGCGGCAGCGTTCCCGCCTCTCATTGAGAATATTCGCGGCGAAGCGAAAAAGGGCAGGCCGTCTGGGCCTGCCCCTCGATTTTCAGGCGTTGCGATCCAGGCAGGTTGGCTTCTCGGTTCCCACGTTCGGATTGTTCTGTTCTGCCTGTGGAACGGGCAGATTGACGTCCACTCCATAGTTGCCACCCTTGTAATGGATGCCAACCGGGAATGTGTTCTCGGGCGTTCGGCCGTACTGTCTGATCAGACGCCGCAAATCTCCCAGCCGTTGACCGCGGCTGAAAGTCCAGAACGCTTTCTCCCGAAAGAGCAGGTTTATTCGCGCGTCGGCGGTGCCCGGGTCGCTCAGGTCCGGCAGAACCGTCGGCTGAATTTCCCCCAGCTTCGGCGGCTCCCCTCTAAGCGCGTTCAGGATTGACAGCATCCCTGCCACGTTGTTGGCCCTGAGCATTGCTTCCGCCTCGATCAGACGCGCATCGACACCACTTACTACCGGGACAGGTGTCGTACGTGCCCAAAGGGTTGTCTTCCGAATGAACGTCAGACCGTCCTGCGCCCTGACCGTGTCCCTCCTGTTCGACGCAATTGTGTAGAACACCGGCACGCGCGGATCCCTCGCCGAGAAGAACGGAATCGCATTCCTGACGAGCAGGTTTCTCGCGTTGCCCTCCAGGCTGTCACCTACCGTATAGCGACCAGCGCTGTTCGGCTGAGCCCAGAGGATGTTATCTCCGGAAGTAACCGCGAACGAATTGGTGTACGTGTAGCTGGTTGGCACACCAGCCACTGTCACCGCCGCCTCGGCGATCTGCCCCAGCCCGAGCTGAGCACGGGCCTTGCCGATTCTCACTGCATTCCGCACCGACACAGAGGCCGCATCAGTTCCGGTCACGGTGGAAAGCGCGGAGTCGTAGGACGCCACGGCCGTGCGAAAAACGTCTGCTACGGGTAAGGGCTTTCCGTAGATGATTTCAACCCCAGTGCCATCGCTCAACGGAATTCCGTTACAGAAATCCTGCGCCACCTGCATCTCCGCGAACCCGCGCGCAAAATACATCTCCGCTATTCGCGCGGTCTCGGTGGGCCGGAATTGCCTCAACCCGGTAATCGCCTGGTTGGCTGACGTCCGCGTCCGGAAGATGTCCTGGAAGTTTCGGGTGACCGTACCGTTGTTGGTCTGCGTGGCGCGTTGATCCGTTTCGTCGTTCTGCACGAACGTCGAGCTCGTCGACCACTCATCGGCGAGCAGCCCGCCAAAGAGCCACGAGCTTTCTCCACCGCCAGTCATCGTCCGCAACCGCCCAAGCGCGCCGAAATAAAGCGCCTGCGCGCCCTCCGGCGACTGCGCATCCTGCGGGTTGATGAGATCGGGATCAACCGCTTCGAGCAACGTTTCGGTAGCGCTGCATGCGCCAAGCGAACCGGCGAGTGCAAGGCCAATGCACGCGACGATCCGCCGTGCCCGGCGGGCATCCGCAGCCATATGCTTCATGTTATGTGATTTCATGGTGATGACCTAAAAACCGAGCGATAGACGTGCAATGAAATAACTGGCAGGGCCGACCGTCTGGAAATCCGACGGAACGTCGCCACCGTCAGTGGCCTGGAAGTCATTCTCCGGATCCACGCCGCGGTACTTCGTCCAGGTCCCGAGGTTGCGGCCAGCGAGTGTGAAGTCGGCGTTCCGCGCTCTGATCATTCCGGCGAACCGCGTGGGAAGCGCGAGGCGGAGACTGACCTCACGCAGCTTTACGAAGTCGCCCTTCTGGAAGAAACCGTCGAGCGTCCGCGAAGGATGGTCGCGCGTCGCGACGACCATTGCCTGCTCTTCGAAACTCGACTCCGGATTCACCAGCCCGTTGCAGTTCTGACGGCTTACACAACGGATGCGCTCGGTGTTGTTGTACGCCTTGTAGCCGCCACGATAATCCAGCAGAGTCTGAAGCCGAAGTTTGCGGCTCAGCAAGTCGAATCCGTTGGTGAGCGTCACGGTATGCCGCGGCTGCGTGTAGCCGCGAAAAATTGAACTGTCGCCGACGAAGACCTCGTTAAGGGCAGGATCAGCGTTGTAGGTAAGAATCTTGTCGCCGTTCTTGTCTTCCCAGCCCGTGATGGGCCGAGCCCACCAGCCGAACAGCGGGTAGTCCTCGACGACGCGGGTGCTGACATTGATCTGCGGCGGCGTTTCCCCGAGCGAGATGAGCCGGTTTGAATTGGTCGATCCGCTGATCGCCAGATCCCATGCGAACGCATTGCGATCGAGGAGTTTGAGGTTGGTGAGCAGCTCGTATCCCTTGTTTTGAATCTGACCAAGATTCCGCCGCACCTGCGTGACCCCGGTCCCGGCTGACGGTGCGATGACCGCATTGATAAGAGCATCCTTCGTGCGCTTCCTGTAGAACGTGAAATCCACGCTCACCCTGTTGGAAAGCATTCGGGTTTCGAATCCTGCCTCGAACTCGGTGCTTTTCTCGGGCCTCAGGTCGGCGTTACCGATCCGATCGTTGAGAACCCCTGGAACATCTGTGCCGCCGATGTTTGGTGAGCTCGCTTCGAACGATCGGATGGCATCGTTGGAACCCGGCTGCACGCCGGATGCGCCGTACGCACTACGAACCCGGAATTGATCCAGCCAGCCCCACCCGGGAAAGAATGCTTCATCGGAAAGAATCCACGAGATGCTCGCCTTGGGATAGATGACGCTCTGAAAATCGGTACCGAAAGCGCTGTTCTGGTCGGAGCGAACCGCTGCCGTCAGGAAAAGGCGGTCGTTCAATGCAACAGCCTCTTCAATGAAAGCTCCCAGCGTTTTACTCAGTGTAGTCCCGGACGCCGCAATTTGCACGGCAGTGGCGCCCGGCGTGCGGGTGCCAGGCGGAAGGTTCTGTCCTTCGGCTGCGGCCTGCTCGAACTGGTAGTTACTGTAACTGCCGCCGACCGTCGTTTTCGAGACCAACCACGGCCGCGGGGTAAACGAAGCAGCACTCGAGAGATTCACGCTGCTCGTGCGGATGTCGGTGCGGCCCTGCCCGGCGAAACCTTCGCGGTAGATCGCCGTCAGCGGCGGACCTTCGCCGCGGAATCGCAGCCGGTCGTCGACGCGATCGGTGAGGTCATTGCCGACGGTAATGCGCGTCTGGTTCCAGCTGAACGGACGCCAGTTTGCATCGGCTCCGATAATAAACCGGTTGATGCGCTGATTGG
Organism: Gemmatimonadaceae bacterium; assembly: GCA_037721215.1. Taxonomy (NCBI): domain Bacteria; kingdom Pseudomonadati; phylum Gemmatimonadota; class Gemmatimonadia; order Gemmatimonadales; family Gemmatimonadaceae; species Gemmatimonadaceae bacterium. The sequence continues at coordinate 4,645 of JBBJNV010000023.1, read as the reverse complement.
TCTTTTCCTGCCACGAGTACCCGGGCGTCCATGCGCGATAGCCGTTGCAGGGAGTGCTAGGGGACACAGCAACCTGGCAGTTGTCCTTGAAACCGGGCCCGCCGAAAAGGTGCGAACCGATCCCGGCAGTGGCATTCGATTCAAGAGAGAGACGGCCGTCGCTGTTGATGAACGCCGACTGAACGGACATGTCGAGCTTCGAACCAACCTTGGCCGTGATGTTGGCGCGGACGCTGTTTTTTTGAAGAGCGTTTGGCCGCTTTGTGTAATCGCGGAGAAACGTGCCCGTGGAATCGAAGCGGCGGCGCTCGAATGCCGGTAGCTCGAAGGTTCCAGTCTCCTGCTCGCGCTCCGCCGACAGGAAATAGTTGATCGACTCGGAGCCAGCGCTCAGTTGCACGCCCGTCTGGAACCGATGTCCCTGTCCGATTGGCGTCGCATCGGGATCGTGAATAGGCGCGTAGACGCGAAGACTGTCCTTCAAACACGTGGCGGCTGAGACCTGTACGAGCGTGCATGTCCGGGCCGTCGTGCTCCCGGGAGAACGGCCCGCGATCGTGTAGTTAAGCGGATAGTTGTTGCGGTCGGTGAGCAGCCCGCTTTCCCCGTAAACCGTCCACCTGGGCGCGCCGGCCCGGCCTCGCTTGGTGGTGATGAGAATCACGCCGTTGGCCGCCGCCGTCCCATAGAGCGTTGCCGCCGACGGGCCCTTGACGATCTCGATGTCCTCGATGTCCTCAGGGTTGATGTCCCCTACGCGGCTGGGATTTGCACCACCTGACCCATATCGCGAGCTGCCGTTATCGCTCGTCATCCGGATGCCATCGATGATATAGATGGGATCGTTGTTCAGGTTGAGCGAGCTCTGTCCGCGGATACGCACCCGGGAACCGGTTCCCGTCTGCACCCCGGTTTGAACCACAACGCCCGGTGCGCGCGAGTTCAGCAGGTCGTTGATGCTGCGGATGGACGAGCTGGCGGTAGCTTCGGCCGCATCGATCGTCGAGACGGCGTTACCAATTTCTACCCGCCTGCTCGGCCCCGTCGCAGTTGTCACGACTTCTGTCAGGCTCACTGCAACTGCACTCATGACGATGTCGGCATTTGCCGATAGTCCCGAGGCAACCGCAAGTGTACGCTTCTGCTCTCCGTATCCGACGCGGAGTGCACGCACCTGCTGATTTCCCGCAGGGACGTTGCGAATGATGTACACGCCCTGGGAATTCGTAGCCGCGCCGAGCACCGTGCCGACGACACTGACCTGGACTCGCTCGATCGGCTGTCCGTTAGCCCTATCCGTGATGGTTCCGGTAACCGTTCCCTGCTGCGCATGAGCGGGCCGCGCGACGATCACCAACAATCCTGCGACGCATAGCACGCGTCCCATCTCCAACAGACGAGTCAGAGACATTCATCCCCCTTGCTTTGACTGCGATTCGGCACGCGGGCCAGACCCGCGGTAGCAGCACCATGCTGCCTGTAACGCGATTGTAACGCGCGTTATCGCATATATGGGGGACAACACAGATTACCGCAATGCCGGGGCTTGCCAGCCCGAACGCGGCCTGGACTTGCAGCAGGCATTTGGCCGAGTTACGCCGCCGTCGCCCTCTCCGTCACGATCCTCACCTTGTTGTCCACCACCTGAAGAAACCCGCCCTCGACCGTGAAGCGTTTCTCTCCCCCCGCCCCGTTCAGCCGCAATGCTCCGGTGCCAAGAAGAGTCATCATCGGAGCGTGACCTTGAAGTATGCCCACCTCTCCATCGAACGCCGGCGCTACGACGCCTGCAGCCTCTCCTTCGAACAAGACGCTTTCCGGTGAAATCACCGAGACATGAAGCATCGTCTTACTTCACCTGAGCCATTTCATTGGCCTTCGAGACGACGTCGTCAATCGACCCGGCCATGAAGAATGCCTGTTCGGGCAGCGTGTCGAACTCGCCTGCCACCACTCTCTCGAAAGACGATATCGTGTCCTCGAGCTTGACATACTTCCCGGGTATGCCGGTGAACTGTTCGGCAACCGCGAACGGCTGGGACATAAACCGCTGCAGCCTGCGGGCGCGACCGACAACCAGCTTGTCCTCTTCGGAAAGCTCGTCCATGCCGAGGATAGCGATGATGTCCTGCAGCTCCTTGTAACGCTGGAGAATTCTCTGGACCGACGTCGCAACCTTGTAATGCCGGTCGCCGATGAACTGGGCATCCAGAATTCGGGACGATGACGCAAGTGGATCGACGGCCGGATAGATGCCGAGCTCGGTGATCGCTCGCGACAGAACGACCGTCGCGTCGAGGTGAGCAAACGCGGTAGCCGGCGCAGGATCGGTGATGTCGTCGGCGGGAACATAGATCGCCTGCACCGATGTAATCGAGCCGGTTTTCGTGGAGGTGATCCGCTCCTGCAGATCACCCATCTCCGTCGCCAGTGTCGGCTGATAACCAACCGCGCTCGGCATGCGTCCCAACAGTGCAGACACTTCGGAGCCTGCCTGCGTAAACCGGAAGATATTGTCGATGAACAGCAGCACGTCCTGATTCTCGACATCCCGGAAATATTCGGCGATGGTGAGCCCGGACAGCCCCACGCGTAGTCGCGCTCCCGGCGGCTCATTCATCTGGCCGTAGATGAGCGCCACCGAATCGAGGATGCCGGCTTCCTTGAACTCGAGGTACAGATCGTTGCCTTCGCGGGTACGCTCGCCAACGCCGCAGAACACCGACCGGCCACCGTGGCCCTTCTGCACATTCTGGATGAGTTCCTGGATGACGACGGTCTTGCCAACGCCGGCGCCGCCAAACAGCCCGATCTTTCCACCCTTCACGAACGGTGCAATAAGATCGACGACCTTGATGCCGGTTTCGAAAACTTCAGTCTTCGGCTCGAGGTTAGCGAACGGAGGAGACGCGCGGTGAATCGGCCACCGCTCGACATCGGCCGGAATCGGATCCCCATCGTCGACTGGATTGCCGAGCACGTTGAGAATGCGGCCGAGTGCGGCTTCACCAACGGGAACGGTAATCGGCGAGCCGGTATCGATGACTTCCATACCGCGAACTACACCGTCCGTCGCCGACATCGCGACGGCGCGCACCTGATTGCGTCCGATGTGCTGCTGCACCTCTGATGTGACGTCGATTTTGCCGCCGGCGGCGGACGTCGCCGTGATGCGAAGCGCGTTGTAGAGCTCAGGCAGGTTCTCTGACTCGAACTCGACGTCGAGCACAGGTCCGATTACCTGGACGACCTTTCCGACATTCTTCTCGGTTGCGACTGCTGTAGCCATGACTAACCCTCGAGTGCCGCGGAGCCGCCGACAATTTCGGCGATCTCCTGAGTGATCTGCGCCTGGCGGGCGCGATTGTAAGTACGGCGAAGCACGTTGAGAATGTCGCCGGCGTTGTCGGTTGCGTTTTTCATTGCGGTGCGTTGCGCGCTCTGGAACCCGGCTTCGTTCTCCACCAGCGCCCGGTACACGGAGTTGCGAACGTAGGAAGGAAGCAGCTCTGAAAGAATTGCTTCAGCCGAGGGATAAAGCAGATAGTCCGGACGAACGCCGGTCGTGTCCGGTGGCGTGACCGGAAGAATCCGCTGTGATGTCGGAGGGGTGGAAAGTGCGGAGTTGTACTTGGAGTAGATCACGTAAACAGCATCGATCGCGCCCGATGCGAATTCACCAATCAGCGCGTCGACGAGCTCCGCTGCGTTGGCGGCGCTGGGACGATCGGTTATATCGGTTCGTGAGGTAGCGACCGCGCGGCCGATGTAACGGAAGTAACCAAGCCCCTTCTTCCCGACGACGTGCAGTTGCGTTTCTACTTTGTCGCGGTCAAGCCCCACCAGGAGCTTGCGGGCTTCCTTGATCAGATTGGCGTTGAAGCCACCGGCGAGACCACGATTGGAGGTAAGCAGGATGACTGCGGCGCGCTTCACCTCTGCCGGCTGCCTCAGCAGCGGAAACTTCTCGGCGAGGTCTGGCGAATAGAGATCGGAAATCACTTCTGCGAGGCTGTTTGCGTAAGGCCGGGCAGCCTGCACCCGGTCCTGCGCCCGCTTCATTTTTGATGTCGCGACCATCTCCATCGTACGCGTAATCTTGCGCGTGTTCTCGACGGATTTGATTCGCCCCTTTAGCTCACGACCCTTCGCCATTCGTCAGGCCGCTGCCTGGCCCGTGTCGCGCGATTGTGTGAAGGCCTCGATTGCGCGCTTCAGATCTTCTTCGATTTCCGGCGACATCACCTTCGACGATTTGATGCTGCTTGCAATCTGCGGATACTCGCGATCGGTATACTCGATGAATTCCGATTCCCACTGACGCACTTCCGCAACCGGAATCTTGTCGAGGAATCCATTCGTGACTGCGTAGATGATCACGACCTGCTTCTCGACCGACATTGGCTGGAACTGCGGCTGCTTGAGTATCTCGACTGTTCGCGCGCCGCGGTCGAGCTGCCGCTTGGTTGCGGCATCGAGATCCGACGCGAACGATGCGAACGCTTCGAGCTCGCGGTACTGCGCAAGATCCAGACGAAGGCGGCCGGCAACCGACTTCATGGCTTTGATCTGGGCAGCGCCGCCGACTCGCGACACCGAGATCCCGACGTTGACCGCCGGCCTCACGCCGGAGTAAAAGAGATCA